>CAYSBE010000001.1:0-46349 GCA_964429245.1 uncultured Bifidobacteriaceae bacterium
TTTTTTTGCAGCTGATTTTGTAGGAGCTGCTTTTTTGGTGGTTTTTTTAGTTGCCATGTTTTTATTTATTTGATTGATTACGAAAACAAAGTTATACCGTTAAGGATAAAATTCAAGTAGTTGCTCAAAATCAATGCAAAATAATACCATCATGTTTTTGTTGATAACTACACTAACCTACCTCTAAGCATTGATAAAACTATGTGTTCAGCGGAATCACTATCAACATTTTATTTTGATTTAATTTATAAAATTATTTGATAACTGATGTAAATCATATTGTTATACAGCTAACATCAAAAATTATTCTTCACGTAATCACAATTTATAAATCACTTGAACATACTGATATTACTGACATCTTCACCGATTGTTATAAAATCAAAAAAGCAAATTTGACTTTTCATACGATAGGGTATCATTTTAATTTGGTATAAAGTTGATTGGCTATTTTTAAAATATCGAGTATAATTTTTTATACACTTACTATCTAAAAATCTTTTTAAAAGTTTAATTCAATTAATCAAATCAAGGTGTAATATTGAACTATGAACGGAGCAAAAATTCATGCAGCAATTATCACAATCGGAGATGAAATTTTAATTGGACAAATAACTGATACCAATAGCGCATGGCTTGGCCAAGAGCTAGGCAAGATGGGCATTAGGGTAAACTACAGGTGTTCTGTTGGAGATGTAAAAGAGCATATCATACATGCGCTTGAGCAAGCTAAAAAATATGCAGATATTATTATCACAACAGGAGGCTTGGGTCCAACTAAAGATGATGTAACAAAACAAACATTTTGCGAATATTTTAATACGAGCTTAATTGAAAATAAAGAAGTATTGGATTGGGTTACTAAAATATTTCGCATGCGAAAATTGCCAATGATTGAATCAAATAGATTTCAAGCAATGGTACCTGCAAATTGTGAAGTACTATTTAATAGCACAGGCACAGCTCCGGGAATGTTGTTTAGGGAGGGTGAAAAAATAATCATAAGTCTTCCGGGTGTTCCTTTTGAAATGAAAAATATTTTTGAAGAACATTGTTGTGCGATAATAAAAAAATCATTCATATTAACATCAATCATTCATCGTACCATTCAAACAACAAGTATTGGTGAATCATTTCTTGCTGAAAAAATAAAAGATTGGGAAGACAAACTTCCTACTCATATAAATTTAGCATACTTGCCTTCAGTTGGCCAAGTTCGGTTGCGATTAAGTGGATACAGTGATGACATAATTTCACTCGAAAATGAAATGAACAGTATTATTCATGAGCTTTATTTAAAAGTTGGTGAATACATTTTTGGAGAAGAAGACACTACCCTTCAAAAAGCCGTTGGTGAATTGTTAAAAACAAAAAAAGCAAGTTTATCTACAGCCGAAAGTTGTACCGGAGGTTACCTAGCCCATCTTATTACATCTGTACCAGGAAGTTCATCTTATTATAAAGGCAGTATTATTGCATACGACAACAAAATAAAAATGGCGGAGCTGGGCGTTTCAGCTGATCTGTTAAATTCAGTTGGTGCGGTTAGCGAAGCATGTGTCAAACAAATGGCAGAAAGCGTTCGGTTAAAAATGCAAACCGATTATGGAATGGCAACAAGTGGAATTGCAGGACCCGATGGTGGTACAGTTGAAAAACCTGTGGGAACTGTTTGGATTGCTATTAGTAGTTCATCAACAACGTTTGCCAAACAGTTCAACATGGGAGATAACCGCGAAAGAACAATTCTACGAACAGCGCTTCAAGGATTAGACATGTTACGTAAAACCATCCTCAAAGAAAATAAAACTAACCTGTAATTTATAATTCAACAGCCACGCGAAGGATAATATCCGATCTGCCGATTTTTCTAAAATCTCATAATATCCGTGTTCACAACACTTTACAATTTTGTAATCAATTGGCATAAGTGACACAAAAACATAAATTTGCCTCATTAAGAACTTATTGATATGGCAGAATTTCAACTTGTGATGCCCAAAATGGGCGAAAGTATAGCAGAGGCAACAATTATTCGTTGGGTAAAAAATGAAGGTGACGTTATCAATGCGGATGAAACCGTACTTGAAATTGCCACAGATAAAGTAGATAGTGAGGTACCTGCACCTAAGGGAGGAATCTTAAAAAAGAAACTATTCAATGAAAATGATGTAGTAGCTGTTGGCGCAGTTATAGCAATTATTGAAACAGAAGGCGCAGCCGCTATCAGTACTCCGGCATCAACTCCTGTAGTTGAAAATAAGCAAGCAGTAACAGAAGTTATTAAAACAGTTGAAACGGCAATCGAGACTACCAAACCGGCATTAACAGGGGGTTCTCGTTTTTATTCTCCTTTGGTACTAAACATTGCCAAAGAAGAAAACATCAGCATGGCTGAGCTAGAAAATATTCCAGGAACTGGAAGCGAAGGCAGGGTAACCAAAAAAGATATTTTGGCTTACGTTCAAAATAAAGGAACACAAACCCAAACTACAAATATTATTGCACCTGTTATACCTCAAACCCCGGCAGTATCTACTACATCTTTAGAAGCGCCAGCAGCAACAAAACCTGCAACTGCATCTAAATTTTCTTTGATGCCTGGTGATGAAATCATTGAGATGGATCGCATGAGGAAATTGATTGCTGAACATATGGTGATGAGTAAATCCACTTCACCACACGTGACTTCTTTCGTAGAAGCTGATGTTACGAATATGGTAGTTTGGAGAGAAAAAGTGAAGAAGAATTTCGAAAAACGTGAAAATGAAAAAATCACTTTTACCCCATTATTTATTGAATGTGTTGTAAAAGCTATCAAAGACTTTCCTATGATTAACATTTCTGTTGATGGCCAAAACATCATCAAACGGAAAAATATAAATATTGGAATGGCTGCAGCACTTCCATCGGGTAATCTTATCGTACCCGTAATTAAAAATGCAGATATGATGAATCTAGTTGGGTTAACAAAATCGGTAAATGATTTGGCCAACCGCGCAAGAGGCAACAAACTTTCTCCAGATGAGATTTCGGGAGGTACTTTCACCCTTACAAATGTGGGTGGTTTTGGAAATGTAATGGGAACACCTATTATCAACCAACCACAAGTAGCAATTATGGCTACGGGCTCTATAAAGAAAAAACCGGCTGTACTAGAAACTGAAATGGGTGATGTAATTGCCATACGTCACATCATGTTTTTATCGATGAGTTATGATCACCGTGTAGTTGATGGTTCACTTGGCGGCTCATTCTTAAGACGTGTTGCAGATTATATGGAGCAATGGGATATTAACAGAGAATATTAAAATATCATGCAAAAACAGAAAAACACCAATATGTATGCTTATGGAATCTTATCCATAGGAATAGTAATTGGCTCATGGTTTATTGGTAGTTCTATTAAAAGTTTCAAAACAGATGATAGAACAGTAACTGTGAAGGGTTTTTCTGAAAAAGATGTTAAATCTGATTTGGTTATTTGGAAAATGAAGGTACGTATTGTAGACAACGACCTTCAAGCCGGGAGCATGGGAATTGAAAATGCTAGGCAGAAAGTTGTTACATTCCTTATAAATAAAGGAATCAAAAACAATGAAATAACCGTTAAGGACTTAAACGTAATTGACAAGCAAGCTGACGAATACAACTCTTCGGGTGGTTTTGCGAAATACCGCTACCTAATTGAAGAAAGTATTGAAGTTAGATCTACAAATGTAGATTTGGTAAAAGAAGTTAGTCGAATGACCAATGAGTTATTAAATGCGGGGGTTGTCTTATCTACTAAAAATGATTGGCGCTCTTCCGGGCTAAGATTCATGTTTACAAAGCTAAACGAGATTAAGCCGGCAATGGTGAAAGATGCCATTCAAAATGCACGACAAGCTGCACTAGAATTTGCAAACGAAAGCAATGCAGAATTAGGTAAGTTAAAACGTGCTCAACAAGGTTATTTTACGGTACAAGACAGAGATGCCTCATTAAACAGTGGCGGAGGTGAAGGTGGATATTACGACAACTCTTCATCTGATGTATTCAAAAAAGTTCGAGTAGTTATTGCATTGGATTACTCGCTTAACTAAAGTATTACATTATCATTACCCATTTTCTGAACCATAATCATACTTCAATCGTTTTAATCGAATGAAAAACATTTTTATCATTCTTTCCTTATCTGTTATATATGCTTGCTCTACCCACCCAGTAGCCAATAACACCATAACAGATTCAACAACAAACCAAAATACCATCTCCATGCAAAACGAACAGTTTGAAATAAATAAACCCGAAGAATTCTGGAAAGAAAAACTAAGCCCTGAACAGTATGCGATAATAAGGATGAAAGGTACTGAGCGTCCGTTTACCGGAAAATTTGAGAACCATTGGGAACCGGGAGTATATGTGTGTGCTGCTTGTGGAAATGAATTATTTCAATCGGACACAAAATTTGATGCAGGTTGCGGATGGCCTAGCTTTTATGAAGCACTCGACAAAACAAAAATTACAGAGAAAATTGATAAAACCTACGGTATGACACGCATAGAAATTATGTGCGCAAAGTGCGGTGGTCATCTGGGACATGTATTTAATGACGGCCCTCAAGATAAAACAGGTTTGCGTTATTGTGTAAACTCTGTTTCATTAGACTTCAGAAAAAAAGATACTATAGCCACAAAATAGTTACTGATTCTGTTTTTTTATTTAGGTTTGGGGTATGTTAAATAACAAAAACCTCATCATTGCTTCACTTATAGCATTCTTTTTAGATTCACTGCTACATCTGTCGGGTTGGATGGGTATTGCCGTATTACCTTCATTCCTTTTACATTCATCCCGATTTATTTTCATAGGGATTCTTGCTGTTTACATTATAAGATCAAAATCCCTAACAGCAGCTATATTAATGTGCATGTTTTTGGGAATGGAGGTTGCTGAATTTTTTCCTGAAACAGCCAAAGAACTAAAAGTCTTTAGCGACATTTTTCTAAGGCTCATAAAAACCATTATTGCTCCATTACTATTTGCAACATTGGTTGTTGGTATAGCAGGTCATGCAAGTTTAAAACAAGTGGGTAGAATGGGATGGAAATCAATATTGTATTTTGAAGTTGTTACAACATTGGCCTTACTTATTGGACTATTGGCCATAAATATATCCAAAGCGGGTGTCGGCACTTCTATACAAGCCGGTGAAGCACAAATTGAACGTGCAGAAGCTTTATTGGAACAGAAGCATACGCATCATGTAATACTTGATATTTTTCCTGAAAATATTGCCAAGGCAGTAGCTGAAAATCAAATCCTTCAAATTGTGATTTTTAGCATTCTGTTTGGAATCGCATTGGCACAAATTGGAGGAGAACGAAAAAAACAGATGCTTATTTGGGTAGAGTCTTTAGCAGATGTCATGTTTAAGTTTACCAATATGGTAATGTATGTTGCCCCTTTAGCAGTAGGAGGAGCAATGGCTTTTGCTGTTGCCACAATGGGATATGAAGTGTTGCAAAATCTGTTGAAATTAGTTGCTACTTTATACGTTGCACTCATTGCTTTTGTTGTTATCATACTTGTTCCGATTGGCTTTTTGGTTAAACTTCCATTTAAAAAATTTATGCAACATATCAGCGAACCGCTATCTATTGCATTTGCTACCGCAAGTTCCGAAGCCGCATTACCCAAAGCCATGGAAAACTTGGAAAAAATGGGAATTCCTAGAAAAGTGGTTTCCTTCGTTTTGCCAACCGGTTATAGTTTCAATTTGGATGGCACCACTTTATATCTTTCACTGGCAGCTATATTTATCGCTCAGGTAAGTGGAATTGATCTAACTATTGGGCAGCAAATTCAAATGTGTTTGGTTCTGATGCTCACCAGCAAAGGTGTTGCCGGTGTTAGAGGTGCTTCTTTTATCATTCTGGTAGGTACAGTTCAGTCTTTAGGATTAGATCCGCAAAAAGCATTTGCTATTTTAGCTATTGATGCCATCATGGACATGGGGCGCACGTCTATAAATTTGGTGGGAAATTGCTTAGCTACTTATGTAGTGGCGAAATGGGAAGGAGAAGTGTAATAAACAATTAAAACTTCTTCCTCAACCCGAAATGAAGTCCTACGAAATATGGATATTGTTTTACCCAATCCGGGTTTTCAATCATATTTCTTAGTCCTATTTTACACTGTGGTATCAAACTGAGTTCTACACTTTGATTTACTGAGTAGCTCAATCCCATTGCAATGGTGGTAAAGAATTCATTTCTGAATCCCGGAAAACTTTCCTTATTTGTAAGCATCAGTATTCCCACATTATCATAATTAACCATAGCCACATCAATATTTGATAGAAAAGCATAGCTAAATCCGGTACTTAACTGAAACGAAAATTTTTGTTTGGTAGGGATTCGATAAGTTAACATAATCGGTATTTCCGTCCATGAATACCTGATACTGGAAACATAGCTATTTCCGCTTACAATTGAATCCCCTGGGTTTTGCATTTGCCCTGGTGATTCATTTGGTGAATGCGCATTTTCAGGTAGTGTAATATTATAATAAAATGATTGCTTAAATAATAAGCGCCCAAATCCTGCCGACAACATCCATTTTTTATTCAAATCATAGTTTAACAAAAATTGAAAAGCCCAATCTATTTCAGGTTGCTCGATTGCCCTACGCAATGCTGTATTTTCTTCAAGCGGATACCTGCCCACTTCCGGTGATTCTAAGCGCATCATGCAGTAGTTGACACCTGCTAATATCGAAATTGAAAATCGGGTAAGTCCATTTTCTTCATTTACTTTTCCCGGCTCTGATAAATTGTTTGGCGTGGCACTTGATGCAAGCGTACCAAAGGTATTTGGTAAAGAGTCTTTTAATGGCAAACTATCGTCTTTAGCAGTTCCTTTATCTGATTCAATCGAACTTAAAAAGGGATTTTCATTATTCAATATGCTGTCTTTATCGGATACAAAAACAGCAGTAATTTCCTGTGAACTATTTTTACCTAAGTCGTCAATATTATTTGTTGGTACTAAGTTGCTATAATCTGTGTAGTTTGAATTTACTGCAAGCGAGGTTTTGTATATTTTTTGCTTTTTGTATTCAGTGGGTTGAGACTTGTTATTTGAAGTTTTATTTGTTATAGTTTCCCATTCGCTTTTTTGAGTTGAATAATCTGATGTATTTATTTGGTTGGTATTATTTATTCTTTCCTTCTGGATTGGTGATTCTTTTACTTGATCACCAGAAGGCTCACTGCGTCTATCAATACTTTTTATATCAGGAAAAGCATCTTGAACAATTTTTTCATTAGCTACTTTTATTTGGGTGTTGGTATAAAATAATGCGGCAAACAATACAAAAATCAACAGCAGCAACGTGGCATACCTCCACCATGCACGCATTCCTCTTTCATCATTTAATTCCGATTCAATGGTTGGCCATATTTCAAGTGAGGGCTGGGTTTCAACTTCATCCAGCAATGACTTTACTTTATTTTCGAAATCACCCTCGGGAATATTTTTTTCAATACGTCCCCACAATGAGGCATCCGGCTTCACTTCAAAGTCAGCAAACTTTTGCTTAAGCTTATTTTCTATATGTTTACGGTTCTTGAAAGGGTTCATTTAATATTTGGTAATGTTTAGCCAATGCTTGCTGCAAGAATTGTCGTGCTCTTGAATATTGCGATTTAGAAGTTCCTTCAGCTATGTTGAGCATCTGCCCTATCTCTTTATGTGTATATCCTTCAACTGCGTATAGGTTAAATATGACTTTATAGCCTTCGGGCATCTGATGCATAAGCATCATAATTTCTTTTGCTGAAATTTTATCAATAATGCCATCGTTATATGGTGCATCATACTCCTCATGATCAAAATCTTCTTTGTATTTTCTTAACCTGTATTTATATATATTGATGGCAGTAAAAATCATGATTCTTCGAACCCACCCTTCAAAACTTCCTTCATTTTTAAATTTATTGATATTTTGAAAAACCTTAAGGAATCCCTCTTGAAGCATATCTTCTGCTTCACTTTTATCTTTAGCATAGCGCATACACACACCGAGCATTTTTGATGCAAAATGCTCATAGAGAGATTTTTGGCAACTTCTCTCCCCTTTTATGCATCCCTTAATTATTTCTGCTTCGGTGTATTTCACTATTGCTAAGTCAAATGAAATTATATTTCAGTTGCTTATTGTTATAAATTTATGGTTTGTCAGTTATAAATACAAAATGACAGCCAAATATCTGTAAAGTACTGACAAAATTGACAAGATTGTGGCTTGGCACACTTTCTGACAATTCATAGTGTCTAATTAATACAAATAATTTAAAAAACATATGTCAGTATCACTTAAACCGTTGGCAGACAGGGTTCTGGTAGAACCTGCTCCAGCAGAAGAAAAAACAGTTGGCGGAATAATTATTCCCGACACCGCAAAAGAGAAACCTCAACGAGGCAAAGTAATAGCTGCAGGTGATGGTAAAAAAGATGAACCAATGACCGTAAAAGCAGGAGATACTGTACTTTACGGCAAATATGCCGGTACAGAAATCAATATTGAAGGTAAAGAATACCTTATTATGCGTGAGTCTGATATTTTCGCAATCATTTAATTTTTTAATCAAACTAATCAAAATAAACACAATGGCAAAAAGAATTCAATATAATGTAGATGCCCGCGATGGCCTGAAACGCGGTGTAGATGCTTTAGCTAATGCAGTTAAAGTAACCCTAGGTCCAAAAGGTCGCAACGTGGTAATTGACAAAAAATTCGGATCACCAATTGTTACCAAAGATGGCGTAACTGTTGCAAAAGAAATCGAACTTAAGGATGCCATCGAGAACATGGGGGCACAAATGGTAAAAGAAGTTGCCTCAAAAACAGCTGATCAGGCTGGTGATGGTACTACAACCGCAACAGTTCTTGCTCAAGCAATCGTAACAGCTGGTTTAAAAAACGTAGCTGCGGGTGCTAATCCCATGGATTTAAAACGGGGGATTGATAAAGCCGTAGAAAGCGTTGTAGAAAACTTGAAAAAACAATCTCAGGTAGTAGGCAACGACAACAAAAAAATTCAACAAGTTGCTTCAATCTCGGCCAATAATGATGAAGTAATTGGAACATTGATTGCTGATGCGATGGCCAAAGTTGGTAAAGAAGGTGTGATTACTGTGGAAGAAGCAAAAGGTACAGAAACTGAAGTAAAAACAGTGGAAGGTATGCAATTTGACCGCGGATATCTATCTCCATATTTTGTTACCAATGCAGATAAAATGGAAGCTGAACTTGACCAACCGTTCATTTTGATTTACGACAAAAAAGTAAGCAATATGAAAGAGTTGTTGCCAATTCTAGAGCAAGTTGTGCAAACCGGCAAGCCACTATTAATTATTGCAGAAGATGTAGAAGGTGAAGCTTTAGCTACATTGGTAGTAAACAAAATACGTGGCTCATTAAAAATAGCTGCTGTAAAAGCTCCGGGTTTCGGTGATCGCAGAAAAGCTATGCTTGAAGATATTGCTATACTAACAGGTGGAACAGTTATCAGCGAAGAAAGAGGATTTAAACTAGAGAATGCTGATTTAACTTACCTTGGTAAAGCAGAGAAAATCTCTATTGATAAAGACAATACAACTGTAATAAATGGTGCCGGAAAAAAAGAAGATATCGTTGCCCGTGTTGCGCAAATCAAAGCGCAAATGGAAAATACTACTTCTGATTACGACCGTGAAAAATTACAAGAACGCCTTGCTAAGCTAGCTGGTGGAGTAGCGGTGTTGTACATTGGTGCTGCTACCGAAGTTGAGATGAAAGAGAAGAAAGACCGAGTAGATGACGCTTTACATGCAACCCGTGCGGCTGTGGAAGAAGGTATCGTAGCAGGAGGTGGCGTTGCTTATATTCGTGCAATTGAATCGTTGGAAAAACTCAAAGGTGCCAATGAAGATGAAAATACCGGTATTCAGATTATTCGCAGAGCGATTGAAGAACCATTGCGTCAAATAGTAGCCAATGCCGGTGGCGAAGGCTCTGTAGTGGTAAATAAAGTTCGCGAAGGAAAAGCTGATTTTGGATACAATGCACGTACAGAAGTATACGAAAACCTTATCGCTGCTGGTGTTATTGATCCAACAAAAGTTTCTCGTATTGCATTGCAAAATGCTGCATCTGCAGCCGCAATGATATTAACAACGGAGTGTGCTTTGGTTGAAGAAAAAGAAGAAAAAGCTCCTGCAATGCCGGGTGGTATGCCTGGTATGGGTGGAATGGATTACTAATCCACCTGCTTTATAAACTAAAAAATCCCACTTGTACACGTACAAGCGGGATTTTTTTATATAATCTATTTATAAAATTAACATGGCATCTCCGTAAGCAAGAAAACGGTATTTTTTCTTGATGGCTTCTTGGTAAGCTTCCACCAAGAAATCATAATCTGCGAATGCAGCACTCATCATCATTAAAGTAGATTCAGGCGTGTGGAAATTTGTAATGATGGCATTAGGTATGGAAAAATCATAGAATGGGAAGATAAATTTATCTGTCCACCCGCTACCCACATTAAGCCTTCCTACTGATGAAACAGAAGATTCCAAACCCCTAACCACTGAGGAACCAACTGCAATGACACGTTTTTTATTATCCAAGGCTTTGTTTACAATTTTTGCAGTATGCTCAGGTATTTCGTAATACTCTGAATCCATTTTGTGTTTAGTCAAGTCTTCAACTTCTACTGCACGAAATGTACCCAAACCATTATGCAAAGTCATTTCAGTAAAATGTGCACCTTTAATTTCAAGACGCATCATCAATTCCTTTGTAAAGTGTAAACCTGCAGTTGGTGGTGATACTGCACCAATTCTGGTAGCAAATATGGTTTGAAATCTTTCTTTATCTGCTTTTTCAACGGCCCTTCCCATATATTTTGGAATAGGCATCTCTCCTAGTTTATCAATTAACTTCCAAAGTTCTTCGTCACTGCCATCAAATAAAAATCGGATGGTTCTGCCTCTTGACGTAGTGTTATCAACTACTTCTGCTACAAGATCATCGTTTCCAAAGTATAGTTTATTTCCTACACGGATTTTACGTGCTGGATCAACCAATACATCCCAAAGTTTCATTTCCTTATTCAATTCACGCAATAAGAATACTTCTATTTGTGCACCTGTTTTTTCCTTACTACCATATAAACGTGCTGGAAAAACTTTGGTATTATTAATCACAAAAACATCATCCTCATTAAAATACTCAAGAATATCATTAAATTTTCTGTGTTCTATTTTCTTGGTATCTCTGTGTAACACCATCATTTTAGCATCGTGACGAACATCTGTTGGGTGTTTCGCAATTAGGCTGTCTGCAAAGTTGAATTTAAATTGGGATAGTTTCATCGTGTATATTTTCCTGTAAGTGTATATTATGCCTCAGATAAAGCAAAAATTTGAGGTGCGCAAATGTAGCATATCCAATTAAAAATACAACCGTATAAAAACAAAACAGCCGACACAATGGCCGGCTGTCTTTTTTATAATATTAATTAATTGGCTATTAGCGAATTGCCGATTGAAATGCTGGATTAGCCCAGAACTTGATAAACTCCACATCATCCTTAGCCATTGTGCGAGCATCTGCACTTAATTGCACGGCACGTGTAAGGTTTGTAGTCATTAAATCTTGGTTATTGGTGCGAGCACCAATAATTGCACGCAAATAATAGCAATTCCAAGTTAGTGACTCTGGAGTCATGTTGTCAATAGTTGCTTTAGCTGCATTTGCATCTCCGCTAAGTAATTGAGCTAATGCCAAGTTAAAATCTTTAATACCTGACTTATTGAAATTTGCTACAGCGTCAGCATAGTTTCCTGTTTTAATTGCAAGTACACCCATCCCATAGCTGGCATCTCCGCCTTTACCAGTTGCTTGCTTGTATAATTCGGCAGCCTTTTTGTAATCACCTTCCATACGTGCTACGTTAGCCATGTTTACCAAGATAATTCCGTTTTCAGGTGAAAGTTCATTGGCTTTTGCGATGTTTGACTTTCCTGATGCTGCATTACCTAAAGCATATTGAGTAGAACCAAGGTTATTGTATCCTCTCCAATCGTTAGGATATTTCTCTACCAGTTTTGCATATACCGATTGCTTTTGGTTTAAGTCTGTAGTGATTTTGCCTAGTTGTAATAATTCACTATCGCTCAATATATCTAATGTTGCCATATTGGCTTTCAATTCATCATCACTCTTCAAAGGAGTTTGCCCCATCACTTGCAACTCAGATCTGCGTAAATTTGGAAGCATTTTTGTTTTTGTCATTTCCCAGAATTTAGGGAAGCTCCTTTTTATTTGAGCTTCTCTCTCTTCATCCGAAATACTTTTATTGTTAATCACATTCAATACTTCATTTTTCTCAGGTGCATTGCTAGCTTCTACCAACTTAGCAAATCCTGCCCAATCTTCTGAAAGGGTATATCCCATTTTAAAATTTTCATCATTTGCTTCAGTGAAACCAAGTTTCTTTAATTCTTTTTTGAAATAGTTAAATGTTGAATTTGAACGGCCTTTTGACAATCCTTCATTACGTCTCAATTCACCATCAGGTGATGCAAACGCATTGATATTGATACCTTTTACTTGCCAATCTTTGCTGGTTTTCAATACTTGTTTAAGCGAATCTATTTGTTTTTTGTTATCAAATAGATTTTTCATCTTAAAGCTAGCATTGAATTTATCTACGTTTATTGGGAAATAGATATTTATATTTTTTGTGCTTGAGGTAGCAACATAAGGTGTTTTGTCATATTGCATGCCACTACCAGTATTGCTTACTAATAAAGGAGTAATATTGGTTCCTTCAGCCAATGGCTTAACATCGGCACCCAACTGAACATTTTGGTAAACACCTTTAACCTTTACAGCAAAAGTAGGATACATTGTAACGCGCTTTAAATTTGAATTGTAAGGTATTTTGGTGGTATATGTTACATTTCCTCCAGTTTTAGAATTTAATTTTACATCTACAGCTTCTGTAACCTTTTCACCACCCAATGTCATCTCGTTCAACTGCACATCTCCGTTTTCATTGCGCAATACAGGCTGGAATTTAATAACAGCTGATGGATTTACTGATTTGGCGGGTACATTTGCTGAAATGGTAATTTCAATGGAATCGCCTTTTAACTCTAAAGGATTTGGGGTTACGGTGTAATTATTATTACCCATGTTGGTTTTTACACTACATGAACTTATAAGAACAACGCCTAAGATTAAGAATGAAAATAATTTAAGTTTGTTGCGTGTCATACTTTGTTTTAATTTGCTGTGCAATATTACATTTATTTGTATAACAAATCCATTAAATTTTACACATTGTACATTATAAAAATCAAAGGCAAAGCCAAAATTCCTGATTACGTCCAATTACGTGATGATAATTTTACGCTTATTGCCTATTTCCGTACAGATAGACCTGAAAGGGCATTAGAAAAATGTGGTTTGGGGCATTTAAATGAACAAATATTAACATTGGTAAAAGATATGCCCTTTGGAAAAATGCAAAAATTAGAATTGAAATAGTAAAAAAAGTGGAAAACGAACTCATCATACATTTACAAGACGCACAGGTTTATCATGCCAACAACCTTATTTTATCAGACGTGGATATTGAAATTCGCAAAGGCGAATTTTGGTATTTGATTGGCCAAACCGGAAGCGGTAAATCAAGTTTGCTGAAAACCATGTACGGTGAGCTGAAATTGGATCACGGTGCCGGTAAAATTGCAGGGTTTGATTTACTTAAGCTTAAAACAAAGGACGTTCCGTTTCTTAGAAGAAAACTGGGTATCGTTTTTCAAGATTTTCAGCTACTTACAGACCGTTCTGTTTATGAAAACCTTCGTTTTGTGTTGCAAGCAACAGGCTGGAAATCTGAAGCGGAAATGAAAAACCGCATAGAAGAAGTGTTAGAAATGGTTGGCTTACAAACCAAAGACTTTAAAATGCCTTTTGAAATAAGTGGTGGAGAGCAGCAAAGGGTTGTGATTGCACGTGCATTATTAAACCATCCTGAACTTATTTTGGCAGATGAACCAACCGGAAACCTTGACCCCAAAGTTAGTGATGATATTATGATGCTTCTGCATGACATCAGCAAAAAAGGTACTGCCATATTAATGGCTACCCACGATTACCGTATTATTCAGAAATTTCCCGGTAAAATATTGAAGTGTGAAAACGGCATTGTACAACAAACCTACACTACAGGTATTTTTTAAAATAGTAGATTTTAAATGAATAAAGCTGAGCTCAATATACTGGCAGGTCAACCTGAAATGCTTGATAAAGCAAGGCTAAATGATATGAAAGCACTTGTAAAGGATTTTTCATATTTTCAAGGAGCACATGTTCTCTTGCTCAAAAACCTGAATAATATTCATCATTACGAATTTGATGCTACGCTAAAAAAAACAGCGTTGAGTATCCCTAATCGGGTACATCTGTATCAATTTTTAAATAATATTCCCGATGATATTACGCCAATTTATAAAAAACGTTCTACTGAATCTGTTAAACCTGAAAAAGAAGAACTTACGATTAATAACAGAGAATTAGAAAATTATAAAGAAATGGATAGCACCATTTCACATTCGGAAGTTGAATGGCATACAGAAAGCGAACTTCAGCACAACAAACCAACAATCGATTTAGTAGAAATAATAAATGCGGAGTCTACAATTGAGCCACAAATAGAAAAGCAAACCCAAGAATTACCTTCCGCTGAAATTAACCTTAATACTGAAACTCTAGAATTTAAACAATTAACAACTGAAGAATTACAACCAATAACCAATGATAATGAAGAGCATAGCTTCATTGAATGGTTAAAAATAAGTAAGGGTATCTCATTAGAACAAGAAGAAACAACCGCTCATGTAAATTCACTAGATAACACTACAGATGCCGTACCTGAAGTTCTTCATAAAATAGAGACTCCCGTTAATTATTCGAATGAATCAGTCCTTCCACCAGAGACTAAGCCGACAAATAATTCTAGTAATATTGTGGTTGTTGAATCCCTCTTAGATAAATTTTTAAGAGAAAACCCTCGAATGAGCAGACCTAAAGCTGAGTTTTACAATCCATCAAATATGGCAAAACAAAGTGTGGAGGAGGACGATGAAATTGCTACTGAGACACTTGCAAAAATATATCTTAAACAAGGACATCATAAAAAAGCAATACGCATTTATGAAAAATTATGCTTGTTATATCCTCATAGAATTGCTTACTTTGCCGACCTTATTCAAAAAATAAAACAAGATAACAAAGACTAATTATGTATACCCTAATTGCAATAGTAATCATCATAGCATCTATTTTGCTAACCCTTATCGTATTAATTCAAAATCCTAAAGGTGGAGGTATCGCTTCAAACTTTGTAGCTCCAAACCAAATTATGGGAGTTAAGCGTTCAACAGATGTTGTTGAGAAAGCAACATGGGTATTAGCCGGAGTATTGGTTGGATTGTCATTGTTATCAAACTTTTTCCGCCCTGTTTCTGATGCTGATGCAGAAGGAACTTCTACCAAATCGGAGTTACTCGAAAATTTTGATGGAAGTGAAGCGCCTGCGGCCTTGCCAGCAGCTCCTGAAGAAGGTGCAGCTCAACAACCTACACCAACAGAAGAGGCAGCCCCTTCAAACGAAGCCGTTCCAAATCAGGAAGCTCAACCAGCAAACTAATATTTGACATTAATTACTTTTTAAGCCGTGCTGTATCAGTTCGGCTTTTTTTGCATGCTACTTTTTTGAATCTTTCATATATTATATTATATATTCGTTATATAAAATTAATAAAAGGTGCATATGAAAACGAAAATTATTACATCAATTCTATTTGTAGGATTATTCCTATTTATGTTTTTTCCATCTGCTTTTGCTCAACTCAATTATCAAACAGGCGGATTTAGTACTGCTTCAAGTACCTATGCTGATTTAGGAACCAATGGTTCCGCCATTACTATGAGCAATATTGATAATGGCTTTTCGTCTCCGCAATCCATAGGATTCACCTTTAGATTCAACGGTACAGATTATGACTCATTAGTAATGTATGTTGATGGTTTTATCAAATTAGGAAGTGATACTGCTTCAAGCAACCTTCTTTATACAACATTTGTTCAACCACCTTCAGGTGGTCCATTTAGCAGCACTGTTGGTAGGGATAGCAATTTAATTGTTCCGTTTGGTCAGGATTTATGGAACCGTGGTGGAGCACAATCCCCAGAATTTCGCATACACACAAGTGGAACTGCTGGTTCTAGGGTTTGCACGATACAATGGAAAAATGTAAGTGACAAAGTTCAAAATTTAATTAGTTCACAATATGATACGATCAATTTTCAAGTAAAACTTTATGAAACCTCAAATTGGATTGAATTCCAATATGGCAGATGGGTTCCTTCAACCAACACATCTGACGCACGCTTTGGTGCAGTAGGGTTAAAAGGCAGCAGCAGTGTAACCAATCAATTGATTACGTTAACTAAAGCATCGGCAATTGCATGGTCCAACGTAATTGTGAATGCCGGAAATTATACCACAAATGCCCTAAATTATGGAAACAATGTAGGAATTGCCAGACCTGCACCAGACATTGGACGTATTTATCGATTTACTCCGGTTGTATTTAATGACTTAGCTGTTTCAAGTGTTTACGCAGTTGGAAAATTAATCACGAATTCATCTTTAACTGATTCAATAAGGGCTTATATTATTAACCCCGGTGTGAATGCACAGTCAAGCGTAACAGTCACGCTAACAATTTCAGGAGCAAATTCATTTAGTGCAACCACGACTATTCCAAGTTTAGCACCTAGTGCGGGGACATATGTATCTTTCCCCCCGTTCATACCCATAAATAATGGTACAAGTTTAATAACCGTCTCCGTACCAACTGATGATAACGCATCGAATAATGTAGGTACATACGGTTTAAGTGCCAGCAATAGTTTTTTATCTTATAACGATACTTTACAAAGTCCAGGACAATCATACGGACACTCAACTTGGGTACAATTTTGGGGCACGCGGTTTAGGATAACTGATAAAAGGCGCATTACTGAAGTACGTTCATTTATCTTCTCAAACTCAGGAGCAACAGGCGATACAATAAGAGGAATGATATTAGATACAACAGGAGTTGTTGTTGGAATATCTGCGCCTTTTGTTATCCAACCTTCTAATTTAGGCACATGGGTAACGCTTCCTATTTTAGTACCAATAGAAGTAAATAACAGATCTTTTATCAGCGGTATTGCATGCCAATCAGCTTCGGTTAATCGGTTTTTAGGATCTATACAAAATGAAACACCAATTCGTCCTAATAACAATGCGTTTTATAGTATAACTAATTTTGCAACTGCAGTTTCCGGATTCACTACAGGAATGTATTTTGGATTTCCTGCTACTTTTGGCCTTGGCAGATTAATGATGGAATGCACGGCAGAACCAACTCCGGCAAATGACTATGGTGTAGTTGCAGCATATCCTCAAAATGGTCAAACTGTACCCACAGGTGTAAATATTCCCTTGCGTGCATTGGTAAGAAATCTTGGAACTGCTACACAATCATCTGGTATTGCCATTCGCTACCGTATAAATAATGGTGCCATCATTGGTCCAGTAAATACTGGTATTGCATTAAATGACGGTGACACAACAATGGTAACTTTTAGTGGATTATCATCTATAAATTTCAGTACGCCCGGTATATACACAATTAAAATATGGTCCCAGCTAAGCAATGATCCTGCTAGATATAATGATACATTCACGTTTACCATAAATGCAGTAAACTCCGGATTGAATATTCCATACCGAACTTCTGATTTGATTACAAACACTTTTTGGATGGCCCCACTAAACATGAATAATATCATGTTACCACAAACTGTTACCAATCCAAACGGTGTTTCTGTAGCTGGTACATTGCTTTTTAATAACTTTAATGTTTTTGGAACAGGTATGTTGCTTTCGCCCATGTTAAATTTTACCGGTTTAAATAATCCCGTTTTCCATTTCCATGTTGCACATGCACCATCAACTATTTCAGGCATTAGTGATACATTAGATATAATTGTATCAACTGATGGTGGATATACATTTACAACACTTTATTCTAAAACCGGTCAGGGTCCAACACCAAGATTAGGCACAATTGCTGCTCAGGGTACATTCTATTCCCCTTCAAGTGCAAATGATTGGAGACAAGAATTTGTAGATTTATCAGCATTTGCCAATCAGCCTCAGGTTATTATTGGTATTAGAAATAAATCTGCTACTGGTAATAGTGTTTATGTCACTAATATAAATATAACCAATCCAGCTGCTGTAAGCAGCAACCCTGTATTCTCTACCGGTACCATTAGCAGCGGTGCCATTACCATCAACTTACTAAATATGGGTGGAGCAAATGGCGAAATGAGCATAAGTTCAAATAATATTTTCCCTGTATCTGTTGCACCAGGATATTCATTACCTGTATTTACTGCCAATGGCAGTGCAACAACCAACACTTCTGCAGTATTTACACCAACTAATGTGAGCAATAGATTTTGGACAGTGAATTACTCAGGTGTGGGTACCGGAAACTTGCCTTCAAGTGTGGGGTATCAGGTTATCATTGATTATGCAACTATTCCGGGTGTTAGCAATGGCGATAGTGTATACATTATGCGCAGAAGCGATCATACTTCATCATGGGTTGCACTTCCTACTACACGTTCTGTTACTGCATTATCAACTGCAACCATTAATGGATTTGGAGAGTTTGCGTTGGGCAGTTTACCAACTGTAAATTCGCTGCCTGTTGAATTACTAGGTTTCAAAGGCGTAAGAAATAAGAATGATATATTGTTGACTTGGAATACAACTTCAGAGATTAATAATGACTATTTCCAAGTGGAACGGTTAAATGCGAATGGAGAATTTGAAAATATAGGTGCCGTAAAAGGTGCAGGAAATTCAAATAATACAATCTATTATCAATTTAATGATGTGGGGCAAACCAATCAAGCGTGCTACCGGTTAAAACAAGTAGACTTTGATGGCACAGCCGAATACAGCAATATCATTTGTATAAATGGAAATACTATTGAACCGGTTATTTCTCCAAACCCATTCAATGATCAAATTCAAATTAGTTTAAGTGAAATAGGTGAAACTGAGATTTCGATTTTTGATTTACAAGGAAAAAGATGGTTAAAAGAAATATACAACGAAGGTGAATCTATTGTCTTGTTAGAAAATTTACAATCAATACCTAGAGGTATTTATATGATTGAAGTTAAAACAGCTTCTCAAACCGTGACCCAAAAAATTGTCAAAACTCAGTAGCTACTAAGTAAACAATAATAAAAAAGGAGGCAAATTGCCTCCTTTTTTATTGCCCGAATATGTGTAAACTCGCATTAGTAATTTTACCAATATGATTGTAAAAACATTGCGCAAATTTTTGCCCGAAAAATTAAAGATAACCTCATGGGAAGTATTAGAGCCCTACTTTAAACAGTTGCTTGAAGCACCTATCAACAGCAAAGTTGAATTAGAAGATTGGCTTCAAAATAAAAGTGAATTGGAAGCTTTTTTAAGTGAAGACCTGGCATGGCGATATGTGCGTATGACCTGCGATACTGAAAATAAAGAGTTGGAAAAAGCCTACCTATTCTATGTTACAGAAATAGAACCCAAAATTTCACCTCTCAGTGATCAATTGAATCGTAAGTTGGTAGCATGTCAGTTTATATCTGAGCTTGATGAAGAAAAGTATGAAATATATTTGAGGGGTGTAAAAAAGGAAATTGAAATTTTTAGGGATGCGAACGTGCCTTTGTTTGCTGAAATTGCAACTGAGAGTCAAAAATACGGATCCATTGTTGGCAGTATGATGGTAGAAATAGATGGGAAAGAATTAACATTACAACAAGCTGCTAACTACTTAAAAGATCCGGATAGAAATAAACGTGAAATTGCATTTAAAAAAATTAATGAGCAAAGGCTAGCGCATTCACAAGAACTCGATGAACTATTTAATAAACTTATTAAATTAAGGCATGAGGTAGCCATTAATGCCGGATTTGAAAACTTTAGGGATTACATGTTTGCAGCTTTAGGAAGGTTTGATTACACTCCGGCAGATTGTTTTGCATTTCATGAAGCCATTCAAACTGAGGTGTTGCCGATAGTAACTTTATTTAATCAAAAAAGAGAAAAAGAGTTGGGATACACGCTTCGTCCATGGGACATGGAAGTTGATACTAAAAATAGGCCTGCACTTGAACCATTTACAAGTGGTGCTGATTTACTGGATAAAACAGTTAAATGCTTTAGAAAAGTGGATGATTATTTTGCATGGTGTATTGAGACTATGGACAATATGGATCGACTTGATTTGGAAAGCAGAAAAGGGAAAGCGCCCGGAGGATACAATTACCCAATGGCTGAAACCAGTGTACCATTTATATTCATGAATGCCGCATCATCTACACGTGATGTGGAAACCATGGTACACGAGGGAGGACATGCTGTTCACTCTTTTCTGAGTAAAGATTTAGAACTTGCAGCATTTAAAAATTGCCCAAGTGAGGTAGCAGAACTTGCCAGCATGAGCATGGAGCTTATCAGTTATGACGGGCAAGACGAATTTTACAGAAATGCTGAGGACTTTAAACGGGCTAAAGAAGAACACCTTGAAGGAATTATTAAAATACTTCCGTGGATTGCTACAATTGACAAATTTCAACATTGGATTTATTCCAACCCAAATCATACTGCAGAAGACAGAAAACAATATTGGCTTACGTTGAGTAAAGAATTTGGAACAGGTACCGTTGACTGGAGCGGATTAGAACATATACAAGCATATACTTGGCAAAAGCAATTGCATTTGTATGAAGTTCCATTTTATTATATCGAATATGGAATGGCTCAGCTTGGTGCACTTGCCGTGTGGAGAAACTTTTTATCAAATAAACCCAAAGCTATCCAACAATATAAGGAAGCTTTAAGTTTGGGGTATACCAAGTCAATTGGAGATATATACAAAACAGCCGGTATTGAATTTAATTTCAGTGCCTCCTACATCAAATCATTAATGGAATTTGTAAAAAAAGAATTGGATAAACTATAAATATTACACGATGAAAATATTCTGCGTAGGTCGAAATTACACTGAACATGCAAAAGAACTTGGCAATGCGGTGCCTGAAAACCCAGTTATATTTTCGAAACCCGACACTGCCCTTATTAAAAATGGAGAACCATTTTACCTTCCTGATTTCAGTAATGATATTCATCACGAAGTTGAGCTAGTCATTAGAATCAATAAAATGGGAAAGAAAATTCAAGAGAAATTTGCGCACAGCTACTACAATGAAATTGGGCTAGGAATTGATTTTACAGCTCGCGATATTCAAAATAACCTAAAAGCAAAAGGGCTTCCATGGGAGCTAGCCAAAGCATTTGACGGCTCGGCCCCTTTGGGAGAATTTATGCCTTTAAACGAATTAGAAATTAGCAATATTGAATTTTCGTTGAAAAAAAATGATACAATTGTGCAGCAAGGGAATACCGCAAACATGATCTTTTCTTTTAATCAGATCGTAAGTTTTATATCGCAATATTTTACACTTAAAGTAGGAGATTTAATATATACAGGAACGCCTGCAGGTGTAGGGCAAGTAAATATTGGTGACAAACTGGAAGGCTTTATTGGAAAAAAATCGATGTTAACTTGCGAGGTTAAATAATACTTGATATGAAGGCTATGTCATATCATATCGTCCGATTAATCAGTATAAACTTATTCCTGAGTATTCCGGTTGGCATTTTTGCCCAAGATTATCCTGCTCATTTCTTTGGTTATCCAATGGACACTCCGCTTCACTTAAGCGCTCCATTTGGTTCATTACGCGACAACCATTTTCATAGCGGAATGGATATTCGCACATATGAGAAAACAGGATTCCCAATTTATGCAATTGCAGATGGATATGTGACAAGAATAAAATATGCATCAGGTGCTTATGGGAAAGCATTATATATTAACCATCCCAATGGTTATACAAGTGTATATGCTCACCTACAAAATGCCAATGCGGATATCGCCAATTATATCAGAAAATATCAGTACGAAATTCAATCTTTCGAATTCGACCATTTTCCTGCTAAAGAGTTATTGAAAGTTAAAAAAGGTGACATAATTGCCTGGAGTGGCAATACGGGAACATCTACAGGGCCACATTTACATTTCGAAATAAGGGAAACCCAAACTGAACAAATAATCAATCCCCAACTATTTGGTATAATTGGTATTGATTCATTGCCTCCTGATATAAAAGAAATTGGAATTTACTCATTGGATAATAATCGTCCGATATTAATCAACAACTTAATATTAAACGAAACCAGTTTCTTAAAAACGGATTCAGGACTTGTTTCACGAGATACTTTATATTGTTCGGCTAACACTATCGGATTTGGTTTGGATGCAGTTGATTTTTTAACTGATAATAAAAAAGAATACAGCATTTATGCATCCTCCTTAAGTATTGACAATAGTCCGTACTTTCATTTCAAACTAGATCGTTTTCCGTTTAATCGTACACGTTGTATCAATGTCCATATTGATTATGAAAGATACAGAAACAAGGGAGTTTGGATGCAAAAACAATTTATTGATGATGGAAATAACATACGTCTATATCCATTTTTAAAAAACAAAGGCAAATATGTATTTAATGACACTGGTACACATATCGCCCAACTTACCGTATATGACTTCAACGGAAGATCAGCACATGTATTTGTTCCATTTAAAAAAAGAATAGGTATACCTCAAAAATATTCAAGTTCCGGAAAATATGTGACTACAATTTATCCTAAGAAAAGGGGGCAGTATAGTACCAATGATTTTAGAATTGAATTTCCTGTCAATTCCTTATATGATACAGTTTTGCTGAGCTATTCTGTAATAAATACTGAGAAACAAGCACCATCAGCCATGCATTTGCTTGGCGAAAATATAGTGCCATTGAGTAGTAATTTCAATGTTTCCATATTGCCTGATGAAAATGCAATAGCCGGAATTAATACTGATAAACTTTTAATCGCAACCAAAAATAAAAACGGCAATATGCGATCAATTGGGGGAGCTTATAAAAATGGATGGGTTACTGCGTCTTCCAATCTGTTTCAAGATTTTTTTGTGTGGCATGATACCATTTCGCCTATTATCAAAATAATCAATACCAAAAATAATAGCCTAACAGATACCATCAGTATTAAAGTCCAAGTCACTGATAATTTATCTGGAATTATGGAGTACAAGGGATATATTAATGGCAAATGGGAATTATTTGAATATGATGCCAAAAACTCATTATTGGAATATTATTTCCAATATGATTCCCCAAAAGGAAAACTAGAAGTTGAAATCATTGTTACTGATAAAAAGAGTAATAAAGCAATTCTTAAAACAGAAATAAACCGCATATGATAAAATTAAAAGAAGGTGACAAAGCACCTGTTTTTACAGCCAAAAATGAGAATGGCCTTGAAGTTTCTCTCAAAGATTTTAAAGGGAAAAAATTGGTTTTATATTTCTATCCCAAAGACAATACCCCTGGCTGCACATCCGAAGCATGTGATTTAAGAGACAATTACAAAATGTTTCAAAAAAAGGGTTATGAAATACTTGGCGTGAGTCCTGATTCGGCAAAATCTCACATAAAGTTTATTGAAAAGTACGAATTACCCTTTTCCCTAATTGCTGACGAAGACCACAGCGTTGCTGAAGCATATGGAGCATGGGGTGAAAAAAGCATGTATGGAAAAAAGTATATGGGAATCCTTAGATCAACTTTTGTGATTGACGAAAAGGGCAAGATTGAGAAAGTGATAGAAAAAGTAGATACCAAGGCACACACAACACAAATATTATAATCAATATGCGTCAACCCGGACAACTTATCCTATTTCGAAGAATTGCCTTATTGGAAGGCTGGTCATTCCTTATTTTATTGTTCATTGCTATGCCATTAAAATATATGGCAGGTTGGCCATTAGCCGTAAAATACGTTGGATGGGCTCATGGGGCACTATTTGTTGGCTACATGATTTTATTGCTTAAATGCTGGATAGAACTTGGTTGGAAATTCAAGTTTGCGGTTATCGCATTCCTGTCTGCCATCATCCCATTTGCAACTTTTGCACTAGAGAAAAAACTATCAAAATTATGATTGATTATTGGATTCTCTAGTCCACCTCATCATCCAGAACAATATGCTAAATAATGTCCTAACAAGATGGTAACATGTCCATCTGTATGGTTGTAGAAACCTGCTTTTTAGAGAAAAAAAATCATGCGGAGTTATTGGAGCACTCCCAGTAATAATTGTATCATTAATTATTGCCTTACAATCTTTATAAAAATTCTCATCAATCACTTCCATATTTGCTTCGGTACTTCCGTAGTCGCTTAGTGCATTTAAATTATATGAGCCAATGGTTGACCAATTTCCATCTGCAATAGCAATTTTAGAATGCAAAACTGATTTTCCCCATTCGTAAATCTGGATATTATTTCTCAGTAATAATCCATATAAATATTTAATAGCAGGCTTCATTATCCATACGTCTGAATAAGATGCAGTGATAATTGTAATGTGCACACCCCTTTTTGCAGCTTGTATAAGAAGCCTTCGCTTTACAAAACCCGGTAAGAAGTAAGATGCTACAATGATTAACTCCTTTTTGGACTTTCGAATAACAGAATTATAACTGGTTGAAATTTCTGTTTTCTTTCGCCACCAATCATTTTGAATTAATTTAACTGATTCATTTGTATTCTTCATCTTAGTTAAAGTATCGTACCTCTTTCGGATTCGAACAGGTAGATAGCTTAAGCAAAATTTTTGCACATCATTTACTACTTGACCGTTGATGTAAACAGCATGGTCTAGCCAAGGCTCAATACCATCCAATCTGTTATACCTGTCTGCAATGTTTATCCCCCCAATTAATGCCTGATTTCCATCTGCAACAAACACTTTATGATGTAATCTTCTTCCAATTTTCAGCCTTAATATATGTATGGGTGAGAATCGTTTTACATAAATGTCTTGTGCTTTTAAATTACTTATAAGTTTATCATCAAAATCTGTTGAAGCATACCCATCTACTACAAGATATACTTTAACACCTCGAGCGACAGCATTGCATAGTTTCTTGATGATTAGTTTGCCTGTTTCGTCATTGCGGAAAATATAAACCTGCAAATGAATCGTATTCCTTGCACCATCTATAAGATCACAGAGTAGATTAAAGTATTGTTTACCGCTTGGAATAAGTTTAATGGTTATTTCTGAGTCGGAACTTATCATACATTAATATTACTTTTTCTTGGAAGCAAGCAGCAAACGCCTTCCTATGAAAAAACGTAAATAGATATTATTATGATTTAAATTAACCGTTTTAGGAAGGCTACTTGAAACAAAATAATCAGATAAATGAATTCCTGTGTACCACAGCGGACCGTTATATCCGGTAATAATTCTGAAATCACCATGAAAACCAACACGAGATTCGGATTTAATAACTTCATCATTGGCTTTTTCGATTGATGCCGATTGTATGTTGATACCCGGTAATAATAATCCACTTACAAAGAAGTTTCTTTTAAAAACCCAATTGTATCCGTATCCTACATTTAAACCGATTAATCCACTTACTGTTGACCTTATGGGTACATTTGTTCCTGTTTCATAAGAAACCGGACCTAGTACAATTGTACTATCTGACATTAGGCTATTGATATTCATTGTCATTCCTGCTATCCAACTACCTGCCGATTTCAATTGCCTGTCTATTTGCCATAATTGAGCCATAAACGAATATCGTTGTGGATTGAAATTGTAATACAAACTTCCATGAAGAATTACACTAGTCAAGTCTTCTCTGATAGGATAACCTGAACCTGACCAACCCGGATAATTTGGCGATGGATTTTTAACATAAAACCCTCTGTATGCCTGAAGTAAACAACTTGCCAAAAATCTTCTTCCAGTTAGCCCAAATCGCAATGAAGTTCCTTCTGTAATTCCTTTTTCAAGGGTGTCATTTTGTTCCATTCCGGGTATTGCTCGGGCAAATTCAAATGTTAGCACCCTCCAATCAATGCCAAATCCAAATGTAAACGCATTATTTGGTGCAAATTTTAACCTATTCTTACTTTGGTAGTCATACACATTGATGCGGTGACTCCTGAGCACACTAACGCCCGTGATATGTAAATCTTTGTAATGACTGGAAACAAAAGATGTATCATATTCGACCTTCCCAAAATACTTCTTAATAAACGAGCTATTTTGAGCCTGCGCGTTAAAAAAAAGCGTTTGAAAAATGACTACAATAATTGGTATTGTCCGAAATTGAATTCGTAACTTTAAATGAAGAATTGGTTTGCGTTTATAAATGTATACATTCTCCATATGCTTGTGCAGCAGCTTCCATAATTGCTTCGCTCATGGTTGGATGAGGGTGTACAGATTTTATAATTTCCATTCCGGTAGTTTCCAATTTTCTGGCAACTACAACCTCAGCTATCATTTCCGTAACATTGGTACCAACCATATGCGCACCTAAGAATTCTCCGTATTTTGCATCAAATATCACTTTCACAAAACCATCTTTTGCACCTGCTGCACTTGCTTTTCCACTTGCGCTAAACGGAAACTTTCCAATTTTCAATTGATATCCTGCATCCTTTGCTGCCTTTTCTGTCATACCAACTGATGCTACTTCGGGTAAGCAATATGTACATCCCGGTATGTTGTTATAATTTAACGGTTCAGGATGATGTCCTGCTATTTTCTCAACACAAATAATACCTTCTGCAGATGCCACATGTGCTAAAGCCGGTCCTTTTACTATATCTCCAATTGCATACACGCCTTTTATATTGGTTGCATAAAAATCATCTACCAGCACTTTGCCTTTATCTGTTTTTACACCAGCAGACTCTAAACCCAAATTTTCTAAGTTTGTTTGAACACCAACAGCCGAAAGCACAATATCTGCTTCGAGGTCAACCATACCCGTTTTGGTTTTTACCTTCACCTTGCATCCTTTTCCTGATGCATCAACCGATTCTACAGATGAATCAGTCATAATTTCAATCCCCGATTTTTTAAACGATTTGGCCACTTCTTTTGAAACATCTTCATCTTCAATTGGCAGGATATTGGGTAAATATTCAACAATCGTAATCTTGGTTTCCATTGCATTATAAAAATAGGCAAACTCACAACCAATGGCCCCACTACCCATTACAATCATGCTTTTGGGCTGAGTTGGAAGTGTCATTGCTTCTCTGTAACCAATTACTTTTTTACCATCAATTTTCACATTTGGCAATTCACGACTGCGAGCTCCTGTAGCCAAAATAATATGCTTTGCATCATAGTTCTTTTTTGTTCCTGAAGCATCTGTTACTTCAACTTTTCCTACACCGGCTAGTTTACCGGTACCCATAATCACATCAATTTTATTTTTTTTCATTAAAAACGCGATGCCCTTGCTCATGCCATCAGCTACCCCTCTGCTGCGTTTTACCACAGCATCAAAATCGTGAGTCGATTCACTCACATTAATACCGTAGTCTTTTGCATGTTTAATATATTCAAATACTTGTGCTGATTTAAGCAATGCTTTTGTGGGAATACATCCCCAATTCAAACAAACACCCCCAAGGCTTTCCTTTTCAACAATAGCAGTTTTCAATCCTAACTGACTGGCACGAATGGCAGCAACATATCCTCCGGGACCACTGCCTATAACTATTACATCGTAATTCATAATTTACTATTTATGGTTGCAAAATAATCAAAATATCAAGTTTGGTGAATATAAGTTGGCTATGATTAAAATTATTCCTTATTTTTCAATAAAGACCTGATTTTTTTACGGTCGCCAACTATCCATAAAATATCATCCATTTGAATAATTTCAGTTGAATCGGGGTTTAAAATTCTTTCCCCTTTTCGCTCTATTCCTACTATCAAGGCTTTCAATTTTTCCCTAAACCCGCTTTCCCTTAATGACATGCCTATATAAGCAAAACCATTACTTACCACAATCTGCGAAAGTGAAATCTCGGAAACTTCATCGCTTTGATTCACTTGAGTTTCGTTGGCAAAATCTATTTCTTTCTTAAATCTAAGTATTTGGTCATCTGTACCAATGACGGATATTCGATCAAATGGAAATAAGCGTTCATTTTTATCAGGCAACATAATTGTTCTGTTGCCTCGTTCAATCATGGCTATATTAATTCCAAATTTTTCGCGTATGCCAAGTTCAAGTAGTGTTTTTCCAATCAAGGTTGAATCAATGTCTATATCAAACAAAGCCAAATGGGCATCCCAGGGAATAAGAGCGGTAACTTTACTATGAGGTTGAAGCTTTTCACGCATGTGATAATTGTGTTTAAATCGCTCTTCAATTTTTACCGAGAATGCATGTAATTTTCTGGAAAATATAAACCCTGAAACAAACATGATAAATACTGCTGACACAAATGCGATATAAATATTAAAAAATTGATTAAGGAGTAACGCCACCAAGAATACACCAATCACAATTCTTAAAATTTCCAGCACAATCATTGGCCCTCTGTTAAATTTATTTACCCATAATACTGTGTAAGACGGCTTGCTGATTTTTCGTGTAGTGAGCATCCACAAAAAAGGTGACAAAACAACCAATGCAAAAATTGTGAGAATGACATTGCTCCAAGGACTATCAGAGATCCATTCCATTGGTTGTACAATTTGTTTAAATGCCAGGATAATTGCTACAATAATGACAACATTTACAATCACAATCTCAACAAAAGATTGAAGCACATTCCTCCAATGGTTCTCTGATTGGATTCTTTGTGCTCCCGTGCTATACCTATTCAAATTGGTTAGAATCTTAGGCGGCAAAGTTTTTTCCAAAAATTGATACAAAGGTTCAGCAAACTTGATCATGTAAGGCGTGGAAAAAGATGTAATTACTGAAACTCCAACAGCTATCGGATATAGAAAATCAGCTGTTACACCTAAAGTGACACCAAGGGTAGCGATGATAAACGAAAATTCTCCTATTTGTGTCATGCTGGTGCTTGCCTGCAATGCTTGTTTTAATGGTTGACCAGATAGGAGTGCTCCAATGGCAACATATAAGGTATTTCCTAATATAACAGCCAACGTAAGTATGACAACAGGAATGGCATATTCATACAATAATTGTGGATTGATTAGCATTCCGACCGAAACAAAAAATATGGCACCAAATAAATCCTTAACAGGTTTATTTACATGCTCTATTCTTTCGGCCTGTACTGTTTCTGCCAATAAGCTACCCATGATAAATGCACCAAGTGCAGCTGAAAAACCAACAATACTTGCTAATAACACCATACCAAAACAAAGCCCAAGTGAAACGATGAGCATTGTTTCATCATTGAGCCATTTCGATGCTTTTTTTAGTAAAGACGGTAAGATAAAAACACCTGCTAAAAACCACAATATCAAAAAGAATAATAACTTAAACACTTCAAATGCCAATTCAATACCCTCTACATTCTTTGAAACCGAAACGGTAGTTAGTAGAACCATTAATAATACTGCAACAACATCTTCAATAATCAATACTCCTACTACGATACCAGCAAATTTTTTAGGCTTTAGGTTTAACTCATCAAATGCACGAAAAATGATGGTAGTTGAAGAAATGGCAATTATACCTCCAAGAAATAAACTATCAATCCTACTCCACCCCATCAACTTCCCTAGCAAGTAACCGGTAACCAATAAAGCACTAATTTCAAATAATCCCGTTATGACAGCAGTTGTCCCAAGTTTCAATAATTTCTTGAAGCTAAACTCCAACCCAAGACTAAATAATAGGAATATTACGCCTAATTCGGCCCATATTTTTATACTTTCAATATCATTTACTGTTGGAAAAAAGTGCATATGAGGCCCAACTAGCAAACCAACCAAAATATATCCCAATACAACAGGCTGATTTAACTTTTTAAATACGATACTTGCTACGCCTGCAGAGCATAGTATCAATGCAAGATCGGTCATCAATTGCGGTAAATGTGCCATGTGCACAATAATACGAAACTCAAAGCATAGCCTAACAATAGGATAAAATGAAAATGATGATTGGCAATAATTCGAAAGAAAAAAGACAGGAAATGCTATTTTCGCAGCCTTAATATAAAATATAACCAATGAAAACAGCCGAAATCCACACCAATAAAGGTGTTATGAAAATCGAATTTTTCGAGAAGGATGCTCCTAAAACCGTAGAAAATTTTTGTACACTTGCTCAAAATGGTTTCTATAATGGCCTGACTTTTCACCGTGTAATACCTGATTTTGTGATTCAAGGCGGCTGTCCAAATGGTATTGGAAATGGCGGTCCCGGCTACACCATACCTTGTGAATTGGATGGTGATAACCAACGACATGACAAAGGAATCCTCTCTATGGCACATGCTGGAAGAAATACAGGAGGATCTCAATTCTTTATTTGCCACAACCGAATGAATACCCAGCATCTGGACAGAAACCATACTTGCTTTGGAAAAGTTGTTGAAGGGTTAGATATCATTGATCAAATACGCCAAGGCGATATAATGGAAAAAGTAATTATTAATGAAGCTTAATTTACAAATTGAATTTTTCAGTAATATACCAAACATTATTAGCTGCTTATAAACTCAACGTCTGATATAATATGCTACAACTACAATATTTACGTGAACATACCGAAGAAGCCAAAACACGAATAAGTAAAAGAAACCCTTCTTTTATAAAGGTGATAAATGAGGTGCTCGATTTGGATGAACAAACACGTGCGGCTAGGCTACAGATGGAAACCAATCAATCAGAAGCAAATAAACTTGCCAAACAGATTGGAGAGCTAATGAAAAGTGGAAACAAAGAAGACGCTGAATTACTAAAATCAAAAACGGCAACTTTAAAGGCAGATTCCAAATCACTGGAAGAAAAGGTAAAGAATTTGGAAGAGGAGTTGTTTAACAAACTTGTAACCCTACCAAATACGCCACACACAAGCGTTCCTGAAGGAAAAACACCCGAGGAGAATATAATTGTTTATCAATCATCTGAACCGCCTGTAATGCCGGAAGGTGCATTGCCCCATTGGGAACTTATTAGTAAGTACAACCTAATTGATTTTGAACTTGGCACCAAAATTACTGGTGCCGGTTTCCCTGTTTATAGAGGCAAAGGAGCCAGACTCCAACGTGGTTTAATCAATTTCTTTTTGGATGAAGCCATGAAAGCAGGTTATGAAGAAATTGTACCACCATTTCTAGTAAATGCAGACAGCGGGTTTGGCACCGGACAATTACCAGACAAAGAAGGGCAAATGTACCATGCACAAACAGATGACTTATACCTAATTCCAACTGCTGAAGTTCCCATAACCAATATTTACCGAGACGTAATTCTTAAAGAAGAAGATTTGCCCATAAAGAATGTGGGATACTCACCATGTTTTAGAAGAGAAGCGGGCAGTTGGGGTGCACACGTACGCGGATTGAATCGATTGCATCAATTTGAGAAAGTAGAAATCGTGCAGATTGCTACTGCTGAGCAATCCTATGCAATACTTGAAGAAATGGTGAAACACGTGCAAGGTCTTTTAGAAAAACTGGAATTGCCTTACCGCATTTTGAGGTTATGTGGCGGTGATATGGGTTTTACCTCCGCACTTACATATGACTTTGAAACGTATAGTGCTGCGCAACAACGTTGGCTTGAAGTGAGTTCAACTTCTAACTTCGAAAGTTTCCAAGCCAACAGATTAAAATGCCGATACAAGAACAAAGAAGGAAAAAACCAATTGGCACATACTTTAAATGGCAGTGCACTTGCACTTCCACGCATAGTGGCAACCCTATTGGAGAATAACCAAACACCTGATGGCATCAACATTCCTAAAGCTTTGGTACCTTATCTTGGTTTTGAAAAGATTTGATAAGTAAATCCACGTTTCATAAAAAATCCCCGTAACCATTTAAGTCTACAGGGATTTTTTTTATATCAAAGTACTTACTATTTATTATCCATCAGAATATATTTTAGTAATTCTTCACGTGTTTCTACGTTTTTAAATTTGCCTGAATACTCAGCAGTAATGGTATTACTTGTTACGTCTTTCACTCCACGTGATGCCACACAAAGGTGATCCGCTTCAATTATAACAGCTACATCATCTGTATTTAAGGCTTCTTTCAGCTCATTTACAATCTGAATGGTCATGCGCTCTTGCACCTGAGGGCGTTGCGCATAATATTGAACAATACGATTTAATTTTGATAAGCCTACTACCCTACCATTTGGTATGTAAGAAACGTGAGCTTTACCGATAATTGGCACAAAATGGTGTTCACATGTACTGTGGAAACTAATGTTTTTCTCAACCAACATGTTATTATATTGGTATTTATTCTCAAATAATTTTGCCTTGGGCTTATTTGCCGGATTTAGTCCTGAAAAGATTTCTTTCACATACATTTTCGCTACCCGGTGCGGAGTACCTTTAAGGCTATCATCATTTAAATCTAAACCTAATATGAGCATTATTTCTTTAAAATGTTTCTCAATCAGTTCAATTTTTAATTCATCATCTAATTCAAAGGCATCATCCCTAAGGGGTGTGTCTAAAGAGAAAAGACCATGACTCTCCCCTGCTTCAAGATATGCGTGTTTAATTTCCGCTGTACTCAACGAAGTTTCTTTCGGTTTCATATAGTATTACTTTTAATTTATTTGATTCATCGATTTGTTTACGTAGCAATCTCCAAATGACTACTGCTATTAATTCTGCAGTTGGATTTAAGTCTTTAAACTCTTTGGTATCTAGATTGAGGTTTTTATGATCAAACCGTTCAATTATTTCTTTATCTATTATATCCTTTAGCACTTTCATATCCATAAAATAACCACTTACAGGGTCAACATTTCCAGTCACGGAAACAATTAAGTCGTAATTATGACCATGAAAATTTTTATTGTTACATAAGCCAAAGAATTGCTCATTTTTTTCGTCAGTCCAAGATTGAACATGCAACCTATGTGCAGCATTAAAGTGAGCTCTTCTAGATACGGTTACTTCCATTATTTTAATTATACTGTAAATACAAAGGTAGGTCTATTCATTAAATAGATTTTATACTTAACTGATGTCATCTGTTTATTGTTTTAAATTAGCTGCATCTTGTTAAACATTTACTCATTTTTAATGAACAAGATTTAGTAAATACAATATATATAAGGTAAATATTATCCAATAAACATGCAGTAATAAATATTTATTATTGACGCTCAGCACATTATGTTTTGTTTAACCTTTTGTAATAAATATTTAACAATAAATAGAGCCAGAGTTCAACTATTGCTGTACATTTGTTTAACAATTCAATAAAATATTTAAACAATATGACAGCAATAGAATTCAAATCAAAAGTACAAGTTGAGGCAAAATCACTGCGTCAGTATGCATATCAGCTAACACGCAATGTGGAAGACACCAATGATCTTGTTCAAGACACCATGTTAAAAGCTATGACTTACCAAGACAAATTTACGGATGGTACGAATTTGAAAGGTTGGTTATATACGATAATGAAAAATACATTCATTAATAATTACCGCAGGATGGTTAAAAGAAATACATTTATTGACCAAACGGATAATGATTATTATTTGGATTCTCCATCACATGCAGTTAGAAATGATGCAGATATAAAATTTATAATGAAAGATATTGAATCTGCCATTGAAGAATTGCCTGTAAGCCTAAAAAAGCCGTTTACCATGAACTTTAAAGGTTTTAAATACCACGAAATTGCTGAAATATTAAATATTCCAATTGGCACAGTAAAAACCCGCATTTTTGTGGCCCGCAGGCAATTACGCGAACAATTGAACCACTATGGGAAAATGTACGGTATGGAAAATGCCATGTAATTTTAACAATATTTTATATCTTGAACGCCTGAATTATTCAGGCGTTTTTTGTTTATATACATACCCATATGAAAAAAATCTTATCACTGCTGCCGTTTCTATTTATGTTGCTTCACTTTTCAGCTAAGGCTCAATTTGGCTATGTAAAAAAAGAAGACGTAGATAAAATTAAAGATTCGCGACTTGTGGTCATATTATTTAATGACAGTGCTTATAATGCATCAGTATTAAAGGCAGTTGAACGTTACTGGAAATTTACCGGATCATATTTGGTTGCTTACGATACCTCTGCGATATTAAAAGAGTACAATAAGAAAAATGATTACACTTATTTGGTGTTCAGTAAAGGCAAAGCTTCTTCAAAAATTAAAATTCGTGCATGCCTTTCGGAAGAAGATATGAATGGATTGGTTTTGACTAGAAAATTTAAAAAGAAAATACTTCCTGATAATGCCTTGGCATATTCATTTTGCAGCAACCGTATTGACAGCCCTGATTGGTATCCGGAAATTGTAAGGGCATTGCAACTTATGAATAACTATCTTGACATAACTGCAACCGCAGCGAGCGACAAAGAAATAAGTATGGGTGCTCTAGCTTCAAACTACCCAACAAACAAAAGCCTGATGAGTGGCAAAACGCTATATGTACAAAAAGAGCAAGTAGGACTTAAAGGAAAAGAAGATGGAGCCCAAATTTGGGGCGATTCGTATGAAGAAATTGATGAGATAGAAGATTTGTATAAATTAATTTTAAATCAGGCTGATGATGCGGTATATTTTTTCTCTTCAAAGGATGATAAATTTTGCAACAAGCTATTTATTATAGCTAATGGCAATGAATTGATGTATTTCACTTCCACCAGTAGCACTGATGATTGCAAATGCACAGCAAAAGACATCAAAAATTTACGTGCTTTAAGGGACAAACAATAACCAATCAGTCTTTGGTTTATTGAATGATTAGTTTTTTGGTTTGTTTATACCCCTCGCCTACTGCTTCAATAAAATATACGCCAGACTGCAATTCGCTGATATCAATTGTTGTTTCGGCTACATAGCGATTAATAGTTACTCGCTTTATTAACCTTCCTGTTTGGTCATAAATGAATACGTTGCCATTTTCAGGAATATTCAAGTGCTTTAAAACAACTTCATTTTGTGCAGGATTTGGATAAAGTACAAACCTATCTGAACGCAGTGTTTCAGATAATGCTGAACTGTTAAGCGGTATCGAGCCATAAAATTGAAAACCTCCTGCAATATTCCCAATAAGCATATCGGGCTTGTTATCGCCATCCATTAGTCCTATACACACTGCTGAAAAACGTCCATGTCTTTTCTCAACCGGATTTAGTCCGTTGCTAAAATCAACAAATACATTCCCTAAATAGTTAAAAGTTTTATTATAAACAGTATCTATTCCAGAATAAATATTTACATAACCCTTATAGGTTCCAACAATAAGCTCTGGAATAGAATCGCCATCAATATCAAAAAAGCTTGGCACAGCATATCCCGATTGCTCACAAAATGTATCGTTAAATGTTGTAGGGAAACAATAATTACCATAAATATTTCCAAATGAATCGATACTTGGTTGCGCTTCAAATAGAGCAAGACCAGGATTACCTTTATTAATATACAGTTTTAAAATTCCATTTCTATTTCCAACTACCAGATCTAGGTCGCCATCCTTATCTAAATCAGAAAATGCCGGAGCCGAAAATGCGCCTACATCTAAGGTGCTAACTGCAGAACTTGATTGCAGTGTAAACGATACGGTGCTTCCTGTGCCTGTATTTTCGTACATCAATAATTCACCGTTTTCCATTCCTAGTATGATATCTTTTTTTCCATCTCCATTCAAATCTGCAGCAGTGGGTATAATATGAATCATTGGCCCATTAGCACTAATGTTCAAAAAGTTAGAATCTTGCAAAGTAAACACACTGCGCCCGGTAACGGGATCGGGTGTATTGGTAAAGAGTACAAGCCTGTCATTAATATTAAAAGTCATATCATAACTGCCGCTTGTTGCCACCAAAAGGTCTTCATCTCCATCACTGTCAATATCAATCAAAACCGGTGCTGCCCTAGAACCTAAATCTATTGTGGTATTGTATAGCCAGAAATCGTTGCCTTGATAGTTAAACTGCGGAGCAGTGTTCGTTCCGTTATTATTATACACCCATACGTTGTCAAAACTTTTAGCTGTCAGTCGGTCATTGGTTGTAACCAATAATTCCTTTTTATCGTCACCCGTAATATCTACATAATATGCAGCCGGAAATTGAATAAAACGCGCTGGCACAGTATTGGATGGGAACAATGTATCTTGTGATATAATTGAATCGCGACCAATAGAATTTTTTGAATTTATAAGAAGAATTAGATTGTTATAAGCTGCATCTCCGAATACAAAGTCCATTACTCCATCCCCATTATAATCGATTGACATCATTGTAGACTCTGCGTGCTTACGTTTTTTTTCATACATCTGCCAAAAGCAAGCCCCTAATTGGTCTTTACCCAAACCTAACTTAAATTCATTCTTTTGTGAAGTAGCATTGTATTGTATATAGCCATAACACTGATCTCTAAATATGTATCTAGTGCTATCAATTTTATATTGAATATTATACTTATTCTTTAAAAAGTTCTCGTAATAGTAAGGGCTTAAGTCTGCACCTACAAAATTAACAATATCATCATCACCATCATTGTCTAAGTCTGCTATTGCTGGTATATCAGTATTATTTATCGATAAAGGATATGGTCTTATATTAACTCCAAATTCTTTATTAAATCCTCCTGTATCATAAACAGCATTATTTATCTGCTCAAAATTTAGACCTAATGTTGTATTACTTTTATTTCTGAATATGCGAAGTGTGCTGGTATTCACATCTGGTGTATCTGTTGGTAAAAATCTTAAATCTTGAGACACCTCAGTAAATATATCTAATTTTCCATCTCCATCAAAATCACGTAATAACGCCCAATCACTCATGAATGGAAACCGGCCCGAGTAATTTGGTGCATATATATATCCAATATCAGTATAAAGATATACAGCAGAACGATTTGAAATTCTATCAAAAACAAACAAATCCTGTTTACCATCCCCATCTATATCAATATTAGAAAACTGTGGAGCATTAAATCCTCCAGAAAAGGGATTCAAGAGAGAATCGGTTGCGTTTTTCATGAAACGTGCACCATTACTTGCATAAAATTTGATATTTTGTGCTTGCACACATATGCATGTTGATACAATAAGTAGTATTAATAGACGTAATCTTTTCATAGATTTTCATGTTTATAATACGAATATATGATTTTGTGTCAAGTCATTTTCGTATCTCTGATATTTATAAAGCAATAACTACTTCAGATTCTTTTATATGTTTTTGTAAAGTCTGATAGTAAATCCATGCTGTTAAAATGAAATTTGTTATATTTCATTAAACATGAATAAAGCATTCCTATTGCTATACATAATTTATTTTGGCCAATAGCAATGAATTGATGTATTTCACTTCCACCAGTAGCACTGATGATTGCAAATGCACAGCAAAAGACATCAAAAATTTACGTGCTTTAAGGGACAAACAATAACCAATCAGTCTTTGGTTTATTGAATGATTAGTTTTTTGGTTTGTTTATACCCCTCGCCTACTGCTTCAATAAAATATACGCCAGACTGCAATTCGCTGATATCAATTGTTGTTTCGGCTACATAGCGATTAATAGTTACTCGCTTTATTAACCTTCCTGTTTGGTCATAAATGAATACGTTGCCATTTTCAGGAATATTCAAGTGCTTTAAAACAACTTCATTTTGTGCAGGATTTGGATAAAGTACAAACCTATCTGAACGCAGTGTTTCAGATAATGCTGAACTGTTAAGCGGTATCGAGCCATAAAATTGAAAACCTCCTGCAATATTCCCAATAAGCATATCGGGCTTGTTATCGCCATCCATTAGTCCTATACACACTGCTGAAAAACGTCCATGTCTTTTCTCAACCGGATTTAGTCCGTTGCTAAAATCAACAAATACTGTGCTCTGCTTTGTGAATACGGTGCCTGGAAGTGTATCAATATTCTTAAATACATCTACATACCCAATATCACTTCCAACAATGAGTTCAGCTATTGAGTCCCCATCAACATCATAAAATACAGGAGTTGCATATCCCCAAGGTTCGCAATTAGTAATATCATATGTGGTATTGTGACAATACCTAGTGTTTACTTTCCCAAATGTGTCAATCGTTGGTTGTGCATCAAATAATGCGTTGGCTGAGTTGCCTCTATTCATATACAACTTAAGGATGCCATTTCGGTTTCCTACTACCAAATCAAAATCACCATCTTTATCTAAGTCAGAGAAAGCCGGAGCCGAAAATGATCCGGCATCTATATTACTTATAACAGATATTGGTTGCTGTGTAAAAGATATAGTGCTACCTGTTCCTGTATTTTCATACATTAATAATTCTCCATTTTCCATTCCCAGTACAATGTCTTTTTTACCATCTCCATTCAAATCTGCAACTGTGGGAATAATATGAATCATTGGCCCATTAGCACTTATGTTCAAAAAGTTGGAATCTTGCAAGGTAAACACACTGCGCCCGGTAACAGGATCAGGTGTATTGGAATAAAGCACAAGCCTGTCATTAATATTAAAAGTCATATCATAACTGCCGCTTGTGGCTACAAGTAAGTCTTCATCACCATCATTGTCCACATCAATTAATATTGGTGCTGCTCGGGACCCCAAGTCAATTGTGGTATTGTATAACCAAAAATTATTTCCTGAATAATTAAAAACAGGTGCAGTATTGGTTCCTGCATTATTATAGATCCATACATTTTCTTTGCTTTTTGCTGCATAAGGTTCGTTTGTTGTTACCAACAATTCATTCTTGCCATCAGCATCAATATCTACATAATATGCTGCAGGAAATGTGATAAAGTTTGCTGGGGTGGAATTGGATGGAAATATGGAATCTTGTGAAATAATTGAATCTCTTCCCTGGGTGTTTTTCTTGCTTGTTAAAAGTAACAAACTAGTAAATCCAACATCTCCATAAATATAATCCAATACCCCATCGTTATTATAATCTAGAGGACACAAGGTAGTTCCTGAATGCTTTTGTTTTTTCTCATACATCTGAAATGCACAACTGCTTAGTTGGTCTTTTGATAAGCCTAATCTGAATTGATTTTTATTTGATGGGGCATCATATTGCATATACCCCCAACACTGATCCCTAAATATGTATCTTGTGCTATCAGGTTTATATTGAATATTGTACTTGTTTTTCAAAAAATTCTCAAAATAATACGGACTCAAATCAGTTAACGTAAAACTTAAAATATCCGGATCTACATCTCCATCTATATCAACAATTGCGGGAATATCTGTATTGTTCACAGGAATTTTATCCGGTGCTTTGTTTACACCAAAATCTATCCAATAACCACCTGTATCATAAACCTGATTATTAATTTGATTAAAATTGATGCCTGACTGAGGTGTTGATTTATTTACAAAAATGCGCAAACCGCTTGTGGTTACATGAGGTAACGAATCGGGCAAAAACCTGTAATCCTGTGATGTTTCTGAAAAAATATCAAGCTTCCCATCTGAATTGTAATCCCTTAGCAAAGCCCAACTTGTAAGAAATGGAAATCGTCCATTGTAATTTGGTGCATGAATATATCCATTGGGTGTGTGTAAATAAACAGCTACCCGATTTGAGGTACGATCAAAAATAAATAAATCCTGTTTGCCATCCCCATCAATATCAATATTAGAAAACTGTGGTGCATTAAATCCTCCCGAGAACGGATTCAATAATGAATCAGTTGCATTTTTCATAAATCGCGCACCATTGCTAGAATAAAACCTGATGTTTTGTGCTTGCACACATAGGCTTGTTGATAGAATAAATAGGCTTAGTAGACGTAATCTTTTCATAAATCTTGATGTTTGCATTACGAATATATGGTATTATCTAAAATCATTTTGTCATAATTATATCTTAATTTTATGAATACAGCATCGCTTTACAACATATACCTAAAACACTCGATTACATGCACCGATACCCGTATGATACAACCGGGTTGTATTTTTTTCGCGCTTAAAGGTCCTAATTTCAATGGGAATGCCTTTGCCCATAAGGCCTTACAAGATGGAGCTGCTTATGCCATTATTGATGAAGCAGCGTTTGCCGATAATGATAGATGTATATTGGTAAATGATGTATTAACAACGTTGCAAGAACTGGCAACTTATCATCGCCAGCAATTGAATATTCCTGTGATTGCTATTGTGGGTTCAAATGGTAAAACGACAACAAAAGAATTAATTACATCTGTATTGCAAACAGAGAAAAATGTACTTGCCACACCCGGAAACTTCAACAACCACATCGGGTTGCCACTCACCCTATTGATGCTAAAACCTTCACATGAAATTGCCATTATTGAAATGGGAGCAAATCATATTGGTGAAAATGCGATGTTATGTGAAATAGCTAAACCAACATATGGACTCGTAACCAATAATGGAAAAGACCACCTTGAAGGATTTGGCAGCATGGAGGGTGTTGCGCAATCAAACAGTGAACTGTATTATTATTTATTGAAAAATGACGGCCTCACTTTTGTAAATGCAAACGATGAGTGGTTGATGCGCATGGCAGGAAGACTTACGAGAAAAACTACTTATGCTGCTATTGATGAAACAAGAAATACTAAAGCTGATGTGATTGGTGCTGCCAAAAAATTAAGACCTCAAATTACATTTAGCTTCGAAGATATTGACATCACATCATGCCTTAGTGGCGATTACAATTTTGATAATATCATGGCCGCTGTGGCTATTGGGAAGAACTTTGGCATTGATATCAAAAATATTAAAAAAGGCATTGAATCTTATGAACCCAAAAACAACCGATCACAGGTTATAAAGAAAGCGCAAAACACAATTTACCTTGATGCATACAATGCCAATCCAAGTAGCATGGAAGCCGCGCTTCGTAATTTCGCAGCCATGCATTTGCCTAATAGTATGGCCATTTTAGGTGATATGTTTGAACTAGGAAAATATGCAGAAGAGGAACACATAAATATGATAAAGCTTTGCACATCATTAGGCTTATTAAAAGTACTTTTTGTTGGAGAAAATTTCTACAATTGCCGCGAGGGAAATTTTGATTTTGTAAAAAATACTGATGAAGCAACAAGATTTATTTGTGAAAAGAAATTAACAGGATATCACATATTTTTAAAAGGCTCAAGAGGCATTAAATTGGAAACACTGTTGGATTGTATTGAATAGTGAAATACAATTGCAAAACTACTTGCTTTGGCATATTATCACGGCATAAGCTGTAATGCCTTCTTCACGACCTATGAATCCCATTTTTTCGTTTGTTGTTGCTTTAATGGAAACATCGTCAATTCCAATTTCGCAAATGCCTGCGATGGTTTCACGCATGGCTTGCACATAAGGCAATATTTTTGGCTTTTCGGCACAAAGGGTAGCATCAATATTTCCAATCTCATAATTCCTATCCGTCATTAATTTGATGACTTGTTTAAGCAACAATTTGCTGTCAACTCCTTTGAATTGATTATCGGTATCAGGAAAATGTTTGCCAATATCACCTAAAGCCAAGGCGCCAAGAATGGCATCGCATATGGCATGAAGCAACACATCTGCATCGCTATGACCTAGCGCTCCTTTGGTATGTTCAAGTTTTACACCCCCCAACCACAACTCGCGACCTTCAATTAGTTGATGCACATCAAATCCAAAACCAATTCTTATTGCCATACTATATTATCTGTCAGGATCACCGAAGCCACTTGGTGTGTCCGATTTCTTTTCTTTTTGTTTTGTAAATGCAGCAAAATCAAGTCCTAGCGTAAATCGCAACGTATTGTCTAAAGGATTTCTCTGACCAAATGAAAAAAGATAGGATACATCAATTGTAAACACATTATACCTCAAACCTGCTCCAAGTGTTGCGTATTGGCGATTTCCTTTTGATTCCGGTTCATAAAAGAACCCTCCTCGTAAAGCAAATTGTTTATCGTACCAATATTCCAACCCAAAAGAGGTATTAATTTCCTGAAGTTCTTCTCTAAATCCACCTGGGGCGTCATAAAATGATTGAATCATTCCTTGAACTACGGGAACATCATCGGCTTTTCCTTCTTTAATTACTGGTTCTCCATCTTTATAAACAACATTTCCATTTGCATCAGTCTCATACACCGGAGGGGTAGGTACAAGTAGTTTATTAAAATCTAATAGAATGGCAATTGAATTGTATTTGTCTAATTCAAAATTGACATAACCACCCATCCTTAAATTTATTGGAATAAAATCTTCATACTGCGCGGTAGTATAGGTTACTTTAGCCCCAATATTGGTAATAGCCAAACCATATCCATAGTTTATCCATTTCTTTTTATACCTAAATCTATTGGTATAATAAGATGTAATATCTGCTGCATATGTATTTGCAGGCTCTAGTCCACTTGCTGTTTGCAATCCACCCGTTAAGTTTGAGCGTATATACCTAAAGGCAACCCCCACAGAAAAGTTTTCGGATAATTTTTGTGCATACGCAACATCAAGTGCAAGTTCATTAGGGGTAAATGTTCCTAATGGATTAGCTTGGTCATCGGTAAAGTCAATTGAGCCCAAAGAAAAATAGCGCAAAGAACCACCTATGGTTGATCTGTTATTAATTCTGTTGTAAAAAGATAAGTAAGATAATGAAACATCAGGAACTAAGGAGCGAAGCCATGGTGTGTAAGACAAAGATACCCCACCATTTTTTTCCATAAAAGCAAGTTTAGCAGCATTCCAATGTATTGCGTTCATATCATTTGGTGAGGCTACGCCTGCGTCTCCCATTGCACCTGCTCTTGCATCAGGTGTAATCATTAAGAAAGGCACTGCCGTTGTAATTGTATTTTGTCTTCCATCTAGCTGGCCTCTGTTCACTTGTGCAAGTGCCTGATTGATGAAAGTAATTAATACAAAAATTAAGGCTACACTTTTAATACTATTTTTAATAAACATGAGTTTTTTTTGATATAAACGTGCAATTATAAAGAATTTGAACTACTTAGTTAGTTTAAAATGACAAGTTTTTGATACTCTTCGGCACTTTTACCATCCTGTGATTTAATGCTAACTTTATAAATATAAACTCCTTTACCAATCCTATCCCCAAATTCATCTTTGCCATCCCAAGTTAGTTGATCAAAATGATTGCCTGCCGTAACCGTCTCAGTTCTCATTGTTTTTATAAGATTACCACTTATTGTAAAAACCTGTATCATAACATTAATAGGTAGTCCTGGACGATTATGATCGAAATGAAACGTAGTGTTTGTGGTAAAAGGATTCGGATAGTTGAGTACATTCTGTAAGGCAAAATTTTGGTCATCTGCTACAACAAATTCTAAAACCGATTCACTGTAATTGTTGTAGGTATCCCATGCTCCCAATTTAAGGGTGTGCTTGCCGGGAGGTAAATCTTTAATTTTATACCTTACTTCACCGGAGGTGTAACTATCAAGTTGTGCCTGAAAGAAATCATTTAAAACTGTGGCCGTCATATTATCATTATTCATCACAGATTGAATATCTCTACCAATGCCTCTATTTGTAATATTGACGCCATTTTCATCAGATATTTTTGCAATCAGTAATGGATTTTCGTTCGTGGTTCCCCCATTTGCAAATTTTTCATCATTCAAATACAATTTTATTTCAGGACCTCTGTTATCAGCAATTATGGAATCAGCCGTTCCACCGACCATAATATTGTTATAATATCCTGTGGCATCTAATGCGTTATTGGTTGAGTAATAACTTATTCTACCCAGACCAAATGCATAAGAAATATCTTTAGGAACAATAAAGCTAAACTCAAAATTACCATTTTTAACACTTGCTTGACCGCGATAAATCACATTATTCTGCATCATAAAATTCATTGGATTGGTGTTGCCACCATATCCTGCCGGATTGTTACGCAGGGTTTGATATTGTGTTGGCTTATCAAAAACAGTTGGAAATACTAGTCCATTATATGTTGTTTGTACATTGCCCTGAAGGTCGGTAACTACTCCTTTGATGGTTATTTTTGAAAATGCCTTCAGTGTATCTGTAGTGGGACCGTTTATATCCATTCCATTAATGGCAGTTGTTCTTACGCCCATTTCAGGATAGGCCAAAAACATGGCAGGATCTCCAAGCAAAGAAAAATTGCGCTCGTTTTTATCTGTAAAGAAGTAATCGTTTTTAGCTAGGCGCATAATTTCACCGATATTTTTACGAGGCTGAAATGCCGCAGCAGAATCATACCCAATACGATTTAAAATATACTGATTCAAAGCATAATTAGAACCTGAGTTTACTAACCTGACTGTTGTGTAAAGTGCTACCGCTCCGCCATACTGATTGATTAAGGCCATTTCTCCTGCTGCAAATCGCTCCGGATCATCATATCTGCTAAACTCACACGTAGCTGTTACAAATATTGGTAGACGCCCCCCGTTTGACCATTTTTGAATATCATCCGTATTTAAGATTCGCTCAGCAGCTAAGCCCACCTCGCCTCCATGACCCGTGTAATTGAATAGCAAACATCCCCTTTCCACTGATCGAACAATATCAGCCTGAGCCTGGGGGTTCCGTACTCCGCCAGCTGTTACCTGTTCTGGATACGCATCAATAAATATTTTTTGTATGTTTTGATTTTTATAATTGTTGCGGGCATATTGTGCTAAATTTTCTGCTTGATTTTCATGTATGCCACCATCTTCATCATCTGCAACAAATGTCATTCGATTCATCCAATCTCCCCATTCGGGTGCGCTTTCATAATTTATACTTTTAGCAACCATAATGGAGGCATTCACAGCATCTGTTGCAGGCAATCTACCAACAGATATATCTAAAAATTCTTTTACCCCACTCCAACCAATATTGTCTACAGCTTGATCCCATTTGCCTTCATTGTCATCCAATAAACCAAAAAAATCATCTGAACAGTAGGTTTTAATTGGGTCAAATGATTGATTGCTTTCAAAGGTGGGAACAAAGTTGGTGTTATTCTTCACCCTGTTTTTGTAATCAAATGATGCCCTCCCAAATAGCAGCAAACTTTTTGGAGCATCGGCCTGAGAGGATGCACGTTTATAAAACATACGCATCATATCGCGTATGGCACATAAATCCTGAACTCCACCCGAAAACTCATTGTATACTTGTTGAACCGTAACCACAGAAACCCTAAGGTTATTTTTATTGCGATGATGTTGGGCCAGTCTATTTGCTTCTGATAAAAAAGCCTCGTGTGTAATGATAAAATAATCTGTTGCTCCTAGTCCGTGTATATTTTGATTAACTAATCTTTCAGCAAATACGGGCTCTTGGTAATTTCCATTAAATACAATGAATTCCCTTAGTGTATCTCCGGGAGCCGAAAAACTCAAGATTCCGTTTTGAATACTATACGATAAGGCTTTGGGTTCTGTAGGTGATGTAACATCCCAAACAGATGCGTTGGCTTGCGATGTTGCAATATTATACTGCGTTATGGCATTAGCAGCATAACTTGATTTATCCCTAAACAATAATTGCGACCCAGTAAATGATAAAAAGTTTCTGCTTTGCAGCTCAAAGTAATCAAGCCAGCCAAGAGAACCTTGAAGGGTCTGGTTATAAACATAGGTTACTGTTAAATTTCCTGATGAAGCTGAATAAGTAGCTGACTTTAAACCATCTCCATCAGATGCATACGCATCGATATAACTGGAATTAACTTGAGGTATAGCATGCGTAATTAGCGTAGTACCGTTAATGTATGCTGTAAAAGAACTGGGAGAAAAAGAACGTGCTGCAACAGATGAAGTAAAGTATACAGGAACGTTGGTATTTATATTTCCCAAATTAGCTGTGAAATTTTGAGTCAAACTTCGGTTGAATTCTTCTCCCATAAAACGTTTACCGCTTTTTATGAGATTTACCAAATCCCGTTCATATAAAAACAGGTTGTCATACTCATTTGAAGTGCGGTTTGGTGTGCTAGGTGCAATAGTTTGTACTCTCTTACCCGAAGCTCCACCAAATGTTAGGAAATAGGCTGTTTGATCGGTGTACACATTATT
>CAYSBE010000001.1:46449-57674 GCA_964429245.1 uncultured Bifidobacteriaceae bacterium
AATTTGAACCAGCTTCCGGTAGACAATACTGACTGAGCTGTGTAGCCTGTTTTAGCCAGCGGTTGAGAAAAAATGGGTAACACATTATAATCGATAATTAACTCAAAATCTTCCAATAATTGCACTTCAATACCTCTTTTTCTAACAGGTGTAACATAAACTTTTAGTATTCCTGCTTTACGCTCGATACCTGCAATCCATTCAATTTTAAAATATTCATCTGCATTAATGAAACTTCCGGCATTAGAGGTTTGAATGGATTTTAATTTTTTCTCTACAATTGATATGCGATTAATATCGCTAAAATTCAATTGTTGTTCAATTGAAAAAACAGGTAATTGCCCGAATTCTGATGTTTTGTAAATGGCATTTTTAAACGTGTAACCAAAATTTGAACCATTTTGCAATGGCTTTTGAAAACTTTTTTCGGTCCAAACAATGCTATTTTTTATACGCAATTCAGCACCTGTAGCGTTAATTACAGCGTACATTAAGAAAAGTAAAAGAAAACTTACAGCTTTCATTAAGATTTTTTTTTGTGTATGATAAATTAAAATATTTATAATTGAAACTTCGACATTTCTGACAATAAACGATTAACTAAAGATTAAATTATATTTGTTATCATTTATTTTCGAATGACTATGCTTGCTGAAACAAAACTAAGAAACTAAACACTTTTGAAAACATAAAGTTAGAACAGTAACAAAAAAATGATATTATCCTCCTGGAAAAGGTGTAAACATATATTTGGTTTAGCAACGCTGTTGATAGCGGCTGTGGTTTCTAATGCGCAGGACCCACAGTTTTCACAGTTTTTTGCAAATCCGATGTATACAAATCCTGCTTTTGCAGGAACATCAACCGTTGCCCGGGGTGTATTAAACTATCGTAGTCAGTGGCCGGGTATAGCAGGAACTTTTAGAACTTTTACTGCATCATATGACGAACATTTTGATGTATTGAATGGTGGTATAGGCATTATGGTGATGGGCGATGAGGCCGGTGTAGGAACTTTACGCACAACTTCTGTTACTGGGGTTTATTCTTACCAAATTGTTATCAATAAGAAGTTTACGATTCGTCCTGCACTGCAAATTGGTATTCAACAACGAACCATTGATTTTGGAAAGCTGCAATTCTACGACCAAATTGTAACACAACAAGGTTTTGTATTACCAACCAATGAGACACCAATAAATGATAACCCATCTGATGTTTTTGTTGGCGCAGGCTTGCTTGCATACAATAATAATTTTTACGGAGGATTTGCGATACACAACTTGAACGAGCCTAATCAAGGATTTTATAAAAGTTCTCTTGCAACCGTGCCAATGCGCTATACAGTACATGCAGGTATGATGATTCCGATAACAAGGCAAAGAGATAACAAAGGGGCTAATCTATGGCCAAATATACTATACATGCAGCAAGCAAATTTCACTCAGATAAATGCCGGTATGTATATGAATAAAGATAAATATGTAGGAGGTATTTATTTCCGTCAAACAGGTAGCAATACCGATGCCATAATAATTTTACTCGGATTGCGTTTCCCTAAATACAGGTTTGGTTTCTCTTATGACGCTACTTTATCAGATGCCCGACCGGGAGCCGGACAATCATATGAAGTTTCAATTGGAATTGAATTAAAGAAAAGGGTAAAAAAGACAAAACTAAGGCCTGTGATTTGTCCTGAGTTTTAAATTTTACATTAACAGATACTTGTTTATATAAATAAATCCTATATTCGTATAGTCTATATTTCAGGATGTATAAATTAGCTGTAGCAATATGTTTGGGTATTTTATTTAGTGCGAACTTGTTTGCTCAAGATCCGCAATTCTCTCAATATTATGCCAACCCAATCTATACAAACCCTGCATTTGCAGGATCCTCAGGGAATATCAGGATGGTAATGGCTGCAAGAAGCCAATATGTTGCTTTGCAAAATAGCTATAGAACAGCCTCTGCAAGTGTAGATGCCAATGTAAGCGCATTGAATGGTGGCGTTGGTTTGATTGCTATGACCGATGTTGCTGGGGATGGTTTTTTAACCAATACTACAATTAGCGGTGTTTATTCATACTACCTTCCTGTAACCAGAAAGGTTTCTGTTCGGGCAGCACTACAAGGTGGTATCGTTCAAAAATCATATGATTTCAGCCGATTTAAATTTGGCGATCAAATTGACGATAGAATGGGTTTTACCAAGCCTACTGCTGAAAGCAAAGGTCTTGAGCAAGTTATGTTTCCTAATTTCTCAACTGGTATACTAGTATACAGCAAACAAATCTACGGAGGATTTGCAGCACATAACCTTACTGAACCCAATCAATCATTCTACTCACAAAATAGCAGCGATATGATGTATAAGCTACCCCGCAGATACACAGCGCATTTGGGTGCAAATATTTATGTAACGAAAGAACGCTATGAGGAACAGCGAACTTATATTTCTCCTAACATTCTATTTATGCAACAGCGCAACTTTAACCAGTTGAATTTGGGCCTTTTTCTAAAGCGCCAGCATCTTAATGTAGGTGCTTGGTTTAGGCAAACAAGCAATAATACAGATGCGATAATTGCTTTGGTGGGACTGAAATATTCTCGGTTCCGAGTAGGATATAGTTTTGATGCGACCCTCTCGGGAGCCCGCACTGCTACTGTGGGTTCGCATGAAATTACCTTGGCAGTTGAAATAAAAAATCCTAAAAAATCTCAAGGACGAAGGCCCGTTAAAAATATAAAATGTCCTGAATTCTAGAAAATTTGGAATATTCTCGACTTTTTATCGTTATATTTGGAAAATTTAATTTTTAAAGAATGATTCGTATGTCATCAAAATTATTTGCTCTTATTGCACTTGCGGCATTTGCGCTTGCATCATGCAATAACGGAAAGAAAAGTGGCACTACCGGTTGGAAGTACAACGACCCTAAATGGGGCGGTTTTGAAAAAGCCAAATTTAAAGAACAGGAAACCGGTCCTGGATTGGTATTCATTGAAGGTGGAAACCTTATTATGGGCCAGCAAGAACAAGATCTAACCTACGACCACAACAACTTCAAACGCTCGGTAACAGTTCCTAGCTTTTATATGGACGAGACAGAGGTAACCAATTTTCATTATTTGGAATATTTATATTGGTTATTACGTGTACATGTGAGTAACCCACAAGTATATTTAGCTGCATTACCTGATACTTTGGTATGGCGAAATAAGCTTTCTTACAATGAGCCAATGGTAAATTATTACCTACGTCACCCGGCATACAGAGATTACCCTGTGGTAGGTGTAAATTGGTATCAGGCAAAAGCTTATGCAGAATGGCGTACTGATCGTGTGAATGAAATGATTCTTGTTCGTGAAGGCTTTATGAAATTGGATGTTAATGCACAAGACGATAACAACTTCAATACCGAAGCATACTTTTTGGGACTCTATCCAATTGCAAATCCAAAAAAACAGTTAAGGGATTATTCACCTAATGGTAGCAAACGAGATGTAAGAATGGAAGATGGTATTTTATTGCCAGAATACCGCTTACCAACCGAAGCAGAATGGGAATATGCAGCGTATGGCTATATGTCAGCTGAATTTAACGAAAATATTGAAGCACGAGGAATCTATCCTTGGGCTGAACTTACTATGCGCAGAAAAGAGCCTGAAAAAGTTCGTGGTAGAATGTATGCCAACTATCAACGTAAGAATGGTGACTACGCAGGTGTTGCAGGAAACCTAAATGATGGAGGGTTCTTTACCCAAAAAGTTAAAAGTAAAGAATATATTCCAAATGACTTTGGATTGTATCACATGGCAGGTAATGTGAGTGAGTGGGTAATGGATGTTTATCGTCCACTTTCACTTACTGATATGAATGACATGGCTTCATTCAGAGGAAATCAATATAAAACAAAAGTAACAGATTCTGACGGTGCCATTACAGAAAAAGATAGTTTAGGACGTATTGCTTATAGAGAAGTAACAGAGGAAGAAAATGCGAACCGCAGAAATTATAAGAAGTCAAATAATATTGGCTATAAAGACGAATTGGATTATGCTGATTTAGAGCAACGCTATGAGTATGGTGTTACATCATTAGTAGATAATCAGGCTCGAGTATATAAAGGTGGTTCATGGAGCGATCGTGCATATTGGTTAACTCCTGGAACTCGTAGGTATCTTGACGAAAGACAATCAACAGCAACCATTGGCTTCCGTTGTGTGATGGACCGTGTTGGGGACAGCCGCAAGAAGAAATAAAACATTCATTTTAAAAAAACTGCATTCAATGAATGCAGTTTTTTTTTGCTCAAATTTTTATTGTTTAATTTTTTCTCCTGCAGGAATTTCAATATTCATCCGATTTAATTCAGGAACTATTGGGCAGGAATAGGCGTGTGCATGTGCACATGCAGGAGCATAGGCAAAGTTAAAATCAACCTCACATGTATTGGATTGGGGTGCATATACAACATCAAGATATCGACCTCCGGAATAGGTTGATTTACCATTTGTTAAATCTGTAAATGGAACAAATAGCTTTCTATTCATTCTTAATTGCTCATTTTGGTATGCCGATAAGGTATAAGAAATATTATTTAGCTTAAAATGAACTTCGGCAACCCGCATAAAGGGTCTGCTATCACCACCTGTATGATTGAGTTGGATAAACTGAATCTGTGGAAGCCACATAATTTGTGCGCTTGTACGAAAATCAACTGATACTGGAAAAAAGTCTAATCCTTTAAAAGCTTTAAATTCATTGCTATCCAAAGGAGAAATTTCTTGTCGTGCATAGTAACTGAGCAGATTGGTACGGTAAAACTCAATTTTATTGGTATAGTCGTCCTTTAACTTACAATTGCTTATTAGGCTTACAATCACAATTGCAGACATTACTATTTTTTTCATGGAATTAAAACGGTTTTCCGAGACTGAATGATTACCTCATCACTACCCCGGTGAACAAATACCAATGCTTGTAATTTATTTCGTTGCCAAACTGAATTGATTGGTAGGGTATATCGCTTTTTGATTACCCTTCCTCGTTCTAAAGAGGTGATTGCGATACCGCCAATGGTCGTATTATTTAGTTTATCACCTGACACATTCGTAAATACGCTTCTCAATATATATTTATGTTCGTAATCGTTGATGTATTCAATGGTTGCACCATTTTGGCTTTCCTGCACATCAATGATGCTGTCCTCAAGCAGCATTATACTTACAAAATAGTCGCCTCCAAGGTCATCTAAAAAAGTAAGTGTTATATCTACCACCCCATCATTTCCTGATACCAATCCGGAGGCTACGATATGTACCTTAGGAATGGTGTCCATTTCAGAAATACATAAACTTGTCCACTCCGTTCTATCTGTGTATCGGTATTGTTTCCCGGGGAAAAGCTTTCTGTTTACATAACCACTAGGTAATGATCCAGGTATGCCTAACTTACTTAAGATATCACCTCCTGGTTGGGTGCGAAAATCCTGTTGGCTTTCATGTCCGGCTTTGGTTATTGGCCTAGTAAAAACATCTAATGATGGTGTATTGGGATGGATTGTTACCGAATTAACTCTTCCCTGATAGGTAGATTTTATATTTTCTATAATAAGTGCTGCATCCGGACAATTAACACAGCGAACACCTGAAATATCTTCAAGTACAACTTGTCGCAGCTGAGGCTGAGGGATGTTTACATCAACATATGTTGTTTCATAGGTAACTTTAGTTTGCTCATAATTGATGTATGGTGGCTCTTCTTCGCATGATATAACGGAAAAAACCACTGCAGAAAAGAGATAAATAAATAAGGATTTTTTACTCATTGTTTGCGTACTTATTACACGAAGTTAGAAGTTTGTGGTTAAAGTTACACGTACTCCACTAAAAGCCGGTTCAACCCTACACACCCCTCCCGTGCAGTTTACCCCTTGTGGTTGTTTCAGGTAACCGGCAGTGAAACGTGTGGTTTTGTAAGTGTAGGCACCAAAAAAGTTGAAGTAATGGATGTACTCAAACTTCTCTCCGGCAGCAGGTTTATTTATTGATCCAGGACTGTAATTTAACAAATCTCCGACAGAAAAAGACCAATGAGGAGCCATATTGTATTCTAATAATCCATTCACAAAACTTCCCAAGTCACCTTCTGTATTCATCCACTGCCATTCAAAACGAAGGGAATTCTTCTTATTTAATTTATAGGTAAACTCTCCAAAAGGTGTAGTAGCCTGAACCCATGGAGCATTTGGCTTAGCTTCATAAACTTGTTGGTTATAACCGATAAGTTGTATACCAAACAAAGCCTTAAAGGAGGAACTAAACTTATGAGTTACGTCAAAGTAAAACTCTCGAAATAGCCTTGTGGTTGTATCCCACTTTATATCCATATTGCTAAAATCAACTCCACTAAGGGTTACTACAGCTGAGGTATTGATGTTTACTTGCGTTTTCTTTGATGGCTTTAAGGTTAACTCCAATTGTGCTGCATTTTCTCCCAACTCTTGCGGAACGGCATTGTAACGTGCTAGTAATCTATACGTATTTTGGCGGGTAACTGATGTAAGGTAGTTTACCGGACCATTATTAGGAGGTGGAGCAATTTCTAGTGGGTTGTTTCGAAAAGGGAACGCATTCATGCGCTTATATTGAGCATTGATTCCAATACCCTTATCAGAATATGATATGCTTGTATGGATTATATTACCATTAGATAATATAAGTTGATTAGTTTGATCCATAATCGCCTCGTCTGTTTTATAACAATACTCAACTAAGACATTTACTTTCTGAAAACGAAACGTATTATAAATCTGAAATGCATATTCATTGTATTTGGGATCAAAACGATCCTCAATTGGATAGCTATTAATGGTATTTGCTACTGCATTCATTGTTGCCTGATCGAGAGTCCTATTAACAATGGATCCTCCCATATCAAAACTTAGTTTTTGTGTAATGGGTAAGCTGTGTTCGATGTGTAATCCTTTAATTACCGGCTCTCGAATAACAAATCTATTTTTTTGTCTTCCGGTTATTGCTTTCACCTTTGTGTTTTCAGATATATCATAGGTTACCCTAACTCCATAAAGTGCAAAATCGATACCTATATTTCTGTCTTCAAAAGCCCTAAATGTCATTCCAGAGCCAAACTGGTCATAAATGTATCCACCAGTAATATTTAATTTTTCAATATCCTTACTAATTTGCCAAATACCAATCCCTTGCGCACTATAAGCTTCCTGAGGATTAAATAATGGAGAATTGTTAAATACATCAAACCTTAACATGAAGTTATAACCTTTGAGTTTATAATTCAGAAATAGCCATGCATCGGTCGATGATTTTTCGCGGAGGTATTGTGTGGTATTTGCACCAATTCTGTCATCACGTTGGTAAAACTGATTATTGGTTTGAAAATTTCCTGAAAGTTGTCCCCTATCCGGTTTATCATCTCCATTTTGTGCAAAAAGCGAAATTGAGATTAAACATATAATTAATGCGCTAACGTATTTTGTCATTTTATGAGAAAAAGTTTGGGCAAAATAATGTTTTACGCACTAATCAGCAAAATATACAAGATTTATCAGTTTGAAGTTTACCTAATTCTTTATGACCCTCATATTGGCCTGACTCCCATCTTTTCCTACAATAATGATCTGGTAAATTCCTTTACTGTATTCTTGAAAGTCAATTTCAGAGTGGTTTCCTTGGTAAAGCAACTTACCGTTACTGTCATATATGCTAACTTCTTCAATGGCTTTATCGGTAAGTATTGCCAGCTGATTTGTTACTGGATTTGGATACACAACTGCTTTAAGCAGTTTGTCTTGCTTATATAATCCGGTTGGTATTGGCATCACAATATTAATTCTAAACGTTTCAGATGAAATTTGTGAAACGCTGCCGCTATTGGCCATCACACGCCATTTAGCAGAATATGTCTGGCCCTGCAATACTCCAATTGATGCAAAAAAGGTAATTATTGATAACTCATCTAATTCTAGTATTGTATCCGCTCCTGCATTATTAGAAAGAGTTGAAAATACAGGGAATGAAAAATCACCGAATAGTGTATCCAATTCAAAAGTATAAGTGGGACTTACTAAAATTCCTCCTGGCAGTGATGATGTCCATGAAACCAAATTGATATCAGTATAGGGTGAATCCGGAATAATGGTAATATTATCTGATGGAGAAAGAAGATGAAAATCCGAAAGCGTATCGGATGACGGAGCTATTTCTTCGATATCAAAAGCATATCTCGGTATAATTTGATACCCGTTAAAAGGAAAAGGCACCATATTGCTGCTGCTAATTTGAGAACCCATACCTGTAACGTAAAATGTAGGAGTTGAAGGTAATGGAGTACCTGCAAGAGCGCTGTTACCTAATAATCTTATTACGAATGTATCTTGTGCATTACTCACAACAGAGATATTTGTTGTTGCAGTTGGCCAGTTGGTTCCTGAGGGAGTGTTTAAAAACTTAACGGGCAAGTTCAGTTTGATTACTTTATTTTCTGATAACTCGCTTAATGAGTTTACATTGTTCGTCACAGTCTGTGTTGTACTACTTCCTTTCCACAAGGTATCAATGGTAATCTGGCATAAACCACGATTGCTTCCTATTGTTCCTACTACCCAAACACTGTCATTTTCACTTACCGAATACCCAAAATTGCGATTGGCTGAAAACACGGTTATACCTTGTTGATTGGTATTGTTGTTGTTGGAAAGTAAAAATTGTAACCCATTTATACGCTGGTTAAATCCTTTAACCACACCTACCAGTTGCACAAACAATGCATTCGAATCAGGTACTCCGGTAGAAGGGTTAGTCGTGTTTATGTCAGCAATATTGCGCAATGCAGGAAGTGACATGGTACCATTACCGGTTGCTGCAATTGAGTATACCGAATCAGCATCACGTGCGGTATGAATGGCAATTACCAACTCAGCATTGGGGGGGAAATTAATAACATTTACAAAATTGGTATCAGCCCTGAACACACAATAGGCTGCAGAGTCGAAATCATATTTAGTACCATTACCAAAAAGTGATGCAGCGGTGTATCTTAAAGGAGCTTTAGTTGGTGTACCTGTGGAGATGTTAGTTCCTGCTTTTACAAACACAAGTGTGCTGTGTGTGGCATTTACATAAGCCGCAGGTTTTGTCCAGCTGATACGTCCTGTTCGCAAACCGGTTTGTGTAAAAACAATATTGCTTGCAGAATCGGGTGCTGGTGCTGGTGGTGCCGGAGTAGTGAAGTTTGTTTTACGGGAATTTGAATAAGCCGTGTCAATCGTTTTTATGATGTAACCTGTTACATAATATGTTGTGCTGGCAGAAAGGCCACTAAGTATTACGGAGCCACTATCATCATTATAAACGCAAAAGGCAGCTGCATCATGTTCAAATGCGGTACCTGGAGAGCTAAATGCATTGCTTTGATTGTAGTAAGCAGCTGTTTTGGTATGTATTGTGGTGTCAACTATATCGCTAACGGCTTTTACAAAAATAACCACCTGATGGGTATCATTTGAATAACTTGAGGGTTTTATCCAATTAATGGTTGCGCCACCGCTTGTTGTTCCCGAAATGGAAATACCCGTTAAAGAAGCTGGAATTTCTTTATCCAATGTAATTCCATTTCCAAGATTTGCCGGTGAGTATAAACTGTCTGTTTCGCGATAGGTAAATATAGCAAACTGATAATTGGTATTTCTACTAAGACCCGTTACCAAAACACTGTTAGCATCGCCTTTAAATACACATATTGCCAATGTATCACTTTCAAATTTGGTACCTGAACCGCTGTAGTTGGCATCGGAAGTGTAATACGATGGATCAGAGGCAGGTGCTGTAGGAATAATGTTGCTGGTATCGCGTTTTACAAATACGAGCGTATTGTAGGAAGCATTAATATATTCAGTAGGTTTGGTCCAACTGATAGTAGCAGATGTAGTACCTTCCGCTAAAAATGCCGAATTGGATACGGCTACCGGATTGCCTAAAGTACTGTTGTTGGTGACTACGGCAGGTGAATAAACGGAATCCGCATCTCGTACAACATAAACCATTAAATGGTAGCGAGTGTTGGCCTGAAGACCGGTGATGGTAAAATTTAACGCATCGCCACTGTACACACATCTTGCTTGTGTATCATTTTCAAATAGTGAAGTAGCCTGTGTGTAATTGCTATTGGCGGTATAATTTCCGGGTGCTGCTGTGGGTGTGCCTTGTATGATGGCTGAGTCTTTTTTCATAAATACCAATGTTGTCATACCCGATGCAGTATAACCCGAACGGGTAAATGAAACTGTTCCGGTCTTGCTGTTGGCAGTTACAAAAGAGAGTAATGTTACAGGCGATGGGTTTGGTATTCCGCCTCCGGCAAATGCGGTAATAGAAAAATTATCAATAGCCAATCCATCATCGTTTCCTTGTACGTTGATATCTCGCCAGGCCAGGTAAAACGTATCGCCAACCTGAAGCGTTAAACCTGTGAGTGTAATATTGTAATTGGTTTGATTAGCTGTATCGTTTCCATTTAATGCCCGTGCTGCGCCACCTAATATTTTTGAATACAAATTCAAACTATTTCTAAGTGTCCATGTACCGTTGATGGAAGCAAAACCACCATTGTTAATTCCAAAATAAAATGCCGAAGAATCAGGTGTGGTTCGGCTACCGCCAGCACGCCATTGCTCCATTACAAATTGCAATTGCAACCCTGTAATTACATTATTGGTTTGATTGATATAATAAGCACCTATGGTTGATTGAAGTGTGCCGCTTGCTACAGAGCCAAATGCACGATCCGTTGGGTTAATTATTGTCGATCCATAACTGTAGGTGTTTCCAGTGTTGGATGCACCATCATTTATTCCATAAGTTCGGTTTACAGCACCTGATCCGCCTTCCAAAAATTGCCATCCGGGAACCAATAGACTATCAACTGTACCAGTTCGCCCAAGCGAGTCGAAGTTTTGGGTAACCGGTATATTAATAGAATTGAATGTTACTGGATTTTGTGCATGTGCGGAACTCACTAAAATGAAAATTATAACTATGAGACCTAAACACTTTTTTGTCATAATAGTGGGATATAAATATGCTGTGAAATTAATCTGATTTATTGTAGTAACATTATAAATTTACGTTACCATTAAAAAAGGCTGAATCAAGATGTGATTCAGCCTTTTTAATAAGTTGGT
>CAYSBE010000002.1:0-55102 GCA_964429245.1 uncultured Bifidobacteriaceae bacterium
TGCAGCAACAGCCACTTGCTCATATCGGCCACACACGAGTTAATGGAAGCGCTGGGCCCCATATTGTCAATATTGGCTAAGGGGATGGCTTGTATTTTTCCCTTTACAACTGTGTGTGGTTTGCAGGCGTTGGTATCGTTTGCCATCAAGCTGTATTGTGTATTGGTATGTACCAAGCCCATGGGTTTAAAAAAGCGGTATGTCAGGAAATCGTCCCATGAGGTATCGGTAACGACAGGAATAATTTCACCCGCTGTGATAAATCCGGCATTGCAATAGCCATAGGTATAGCGAAACGGATATTTTTCGGGTGTCAGCGCAAGTTTTTCAATAATCTGTTTGCGGGTAAGGGTGCTGCCCCAATTTAGAAAATCGCCCTGAAAGGTTTGCAGACCTATGCGGTGGCACAACAAATCGCGCACAGTACACACATCGGTATAAGCCGGGTTGTGCAGTTTAAAGTAAGGCAAGTAGGTTGTAACCTTTTCGTCCAGTTTTAGTCGTTTTTCATAATCGAGTATTGCAATGGCTGTTCCGGTAAATGCCTTGGTGTTGCTGGCAATCTGAAACAGGGTGTATTCATTTACCTTTTCAGGCTGTCCTGCCACGCGTTCACCATAACCTTTGCTCACCACCACTTTCCCGTCTTTTACAACGGCAATTGCTAGTCCGGGAATTTGCCATCGCTGCATTTCGCGTTGGATGTATGCATCAAGCGAATCGGTTATAAAGGCTGGCTGAGTAACTGCAGCAAACGATATAAACAGGCCTAATGAAAAGGCAATAAATTTTCGCATATTATTATTGTTATTGAGTGGTGAGAATAAAAAACTCCATGAATATTCACGGAGTTTTTACCTATTTGGGGAAATGAAATGAATTACTTTACGCTATCCATGTGGCAGATTAAGTCTACCAATTTATTTGAATAACCCCACTCGTTGTCGTACCAAGAAACCACTTTCACAAAATTTGCGTTTAGTGATATACTGGCATCCGCATCAAAAATAGAAGTGCGGGCATCTCCTAGGAAATCATTAGAAACTACGGCTTCTTCGGTATAACCCAAAATGCCTTTTAGTTCATTTTCAGAAGCTTTTTTCATCACCGCTTTGATTTCGTCAAACGAAGCACCCTTTTCAAGGCGACAAGTTAAATCTACAACCGATACGTTTGGCGTAGGTACACGGAAACTCATTCCTGTAAGTTTGCCCTTGAGTTCAGGAATAACCAATCCCACGGCTTTGGCAGCACCAGTTGATGAGGGAATAATATTTTGGTAAGCACCACGGCCTCCGCGCCAGTCTTTTGCCGAAGGACCATCTACTGTTTTTTGCGTAGCGGTAACGGCATGTACTGTAGTCATCAATCCTTCCAAAATACCAAAATTGTCATTCAATACTTTGGCTACAGGAGCAAGGCAATTGGTTGTACAAGAAGCGTTCGACACGATGGTCATGTTGGCAGCATAATTCAGGTGGTTCACACCCATTACAAAGGTAGGGGTGTCATCTTTAGCAGGAGCGCTCATTACCACACGTTTGGCACCGGCTGCAATATGCTTGGCAGCGGTATCCATAGTAAGAAACAAACCTGTAGATTCAACCACATATTCAGCACCAATGGCATCCCATTTCAGGTTTGCCGGGTCTTTTTCGGCCGTAACACGAATTTTTTTTCCGTTTACCACCAACATGTCGTCTTCTACACTAACCGTGCCGTTGAAACGGCCATGTGTAGAGTCATATTTCAGCATGTAAGCCATATAATCCACCTCTATCAGGTCGTTTATGCCTACGATTTCTACATGAGGGTTGTTGATGGCAGCCCTGAAAACCAAGCGGCCAATTCGGCCAAAACCATTGATTCCTATTTTCATTTTGTATAAATTAATATGTTTTCAAGAGAATGAGGGCGCAAAGTTACCCCACACAAATTTTTAAACAAATATTTTTGCCTTTTAAAAAGTATCCCTACATTTGCGCTCCCAAAAAGAAATAACCGGCCCGTTCGTCTATCGGTTAGGACGTTAGGTTTTCATCCTGAAAAGAGGAGTTCGATTCTCCTACGGGCTACAAAAAGTTAAGCCTCACCTTGTTGGTGAGGCTTTTTTTATGGAATTACTAAATAACCATGAACTATTCATTCACTGCCTTAATTCCGGGCAGTTCTTTGCCTTCAAAGTACTCGAGCAAAGCTCCACCACCAGTACTCACATAACTTACCTGATCTTCAAAGCCAAACTTGGCTACGGCTGCGGCACTGTCGCCACCACCTATCAACGAAAACGCACCATTTTTGGTAGCTTCTGCTACGGCTATAGCAGCAGCTTTGGTTCCTTTTTCATAATTGCTCATCTCAAACACACCCATAGGTCCATTCCACAAAATGGTTTTCGACTCGCCTATCACTTTTGTGTAGGCTTCGATTGCTTTGGGTCCAATATCCAATCCCATCCATCCTTTTTCAATCATCTTATTGTCGCACGCCCTGTGGTTCGCCTCGTTTGAAAACGCATCTGCAATAATGGAGTCTTCGGGTAATATCAGGTTTACATTTTTTTCTTTGGCTTTTTGCATCAGCTCACGGCAAAGGTCCAAGCGGTCGTCTTCGCACAGTGATGAACCTATTTCGTAGCCCATTGCTTTCAGGAATGTGTAGGCCATTCCGCCTCCAATAACCAAGTTATCTACCTTGTTCATCAGATTTTCGAGTATGAGCAATTTATCAGAAACTTTTGCTCCACCTGTAATGGCGGTGAAAGGCCGGGCAGCTTCTGTCATCACTTTATCTGCATTGGTAATTTCTTTCGCCATTACATATCCAAAGCACTTAGCACTAGGAAAAAACTGTGCTACAATAGCTGTACTTGCATGTGCCCTGTGTGCCGTGCCAAAAGCATCGTTTACATACACATCACCATTTGATGCAAGTTTTTCTGCAAATTCTTTGTCCCCTTTTTCTTCTTCTTTGTGAAATCTAAGATTTTCTAACAACAGTATTTCTCCCGACTTTAACGTTACAGCTTTTTCTGAGGCTTCGCTACCTATGCAGTCTGCAGCAAAATGTACTTTGGCACCTGTGAGTTCTTCCACTTTGGCCAACACATGCTTTAAAGTATATTTTTCAATATCTATCGTTCCGTCTGCTTTCAATTTTTTTAGCGGACGACCCAAGTGCGACATCAATATACATGCACCACCATCATTGAGTACTTTTTTTATGGTTGGGATGGTAGCCCGAATTCGGGCATCATCCGTTATTTCAAACGTTGATTTGTCAAGTGGTACATTAAAATCAACACGAATTAGTGCTTTCTTGCCGGCAAAGGAAATATTGTCTACTGTTTTCATTTGTTATGAATTTATGGTATAAAAAAGTGGGGCAAAAATAGTTTTTTTACCCACTTTTGTTGGATATGAATAAATCAATACCACTACTTTCCTTCATATTGATGCTTGCATCATGCAGCAGTAAGCAAGAAAAAATACTTTGCAGAACCTGGCAGGTAAGCGATGTGCGATTTAATCATATTGAAAAAACTATGGTACAAAGCGATACCATTAATGGAGATGCGCAACGCATTCGCATGATGTTGCTTGAAGATGCGTTGATGCTGAATGTGTATACTTTCAATGCAGACGGAACCTATAAAACCGGAAATGCTGCCGCTTCTTCCGAAGGAAAATGGAAATTGAATGGAAACAATATAGCATTTATCTCTGTAGAGAAAGCTGGGAAGGAAAAGAAATTCAAAATTGAACACCTGAGTGACGATTCGCTCATATTAAATATGCGCAATGACCAAACAACCGAATCGGTGGAATTACTGCTTACCCCTATCGAGAAATAAATATGGGAACCAAAACTACCTGGTACAAAGTGTATGATTTCGCAACACATGGCAGCACACCGCAGCAACCGAATTCGGTGCGTACAATTGATATTGAGGGAACCCGTATATCTCTGTGTTTTGATGGCCAAGACTATTTCGGTTTGGCAGATCGTTGTCCGCATGCCGGTGCAAGGTTTGGGATGGGTGGATGGTGTGAGTCGGGCATGATGGTTTGCCCGGTACATAGATATAAATATGATCTTAAAAATGGTCGTGGAAAACAAGGCGACTACATTGAGACGTATGAAGTGAAACTGAAAACGGATGGCGTTTACGTGGCGCTAAAAAAGGATGTAAAATGGTGGTGGCCGTTTTAGTACTATAAATCCATTGCAGTTAGGACCAGTTCTGCAATATCTTTCACCTCAATTTCTTCTTCCTTATTGTGGTGTTTTACGCCATCACGCAACATGGTCATGCAAAAAGGACAAGCTGCAGCTACTACATTTGGCTCTGCTTCCAACATATCATCGGCACGTTCCAAGTTCACTTCGGTTTTACCTTTTTCAGCATCTTTAAACATTTGTGCACCTCCGGCACCGCAGCACAAACCATTGGCTCTGCTTCGTTTCATTTCCACTAATGCGGCATCCAACTTTTCGATGATTTCGCGAGGGGCTTCGTATATTCCGTTTGCCCGTCCAAGATAACAGCTGTCATGATAGGTAATTCGTTGTCCTTTAAAAGCACCGCCTTTTATAGCAATTTTGTTGTCTTTAAGTAATTGATTAATCAGGGTCGTATGGTGTAACACTTCGTAGTTACCGCCTAATTCAGGATATTCATTTTTAAGGGTATTAAAGCAATGCGGACAACCGGTCACAATTTTTTTGATGCCATACATGTTCAGGGTAGTGATGTTTTGCATGGCCATCATTTGAAATAGAAATTCATTTCCTGCGCGTTTTGCAGGATCGCCTGTGCATGCTTCCTCTGTACCTAAAATGGCAAATTTAATTCCTGATGCATGTAATATTTTGGCTACTGCTTTGGTGATTTTCTGTGCACGTTCGTCAAAACTGCCGGCACACCCAACCCAAAACAATATTTCTATTTGTTCTCCTGAAGCCACCACTTCAGCCATTGTTCGAACCCTAAATTCACTCATTGCGTTAACTATTTTTATGCAGGCAATTTAATAAAAAGGCAGAAACCCCACACCATAACCGAAATTGCCTTTTTTAAATGGGGCTAATTAATTTAGCAAAGCACCTGTAATTTCATCCATTTTACTTTCGCTGTATTCGCCATGCACATGCTTGAGAATATTTCCCTGTTCATCCAACACATAAAAATGAGGCTCGCCCTTTTCCTTTATCTTTAGTGCATCAATAACGCTGTTGGCATCATCTTCACTTATTACAAAATATGGTTGAAGCTTGGGGTCAATATTCTTTTTTGACTTCTGTTTCATTTCATTGATACCAAGTTTTGAAATCCCTTTAAGCATCCCGACAAAACACAAATTTGCGTTGTACATATTGCCTGTCATCATTCCGCCAAAATTGCCTCCAAGCAATTGATTAAAAAGTGGCTGTGCCCATTTCTTAAGTGATTCATCAGCCCTAAGCGAAAATGCAATTCCAACTACAGCTCTTTTTCCTTTTACATGATCAGGTATACTTACCTTTTTGCTTTCTATGGTTTCTCCATTAATTACCGGAAACTTCTCCGTTATTTGAGAACTAAACATAACAACAGTCGCAACAATCAATATTCCTATTTTCATTTTTATTCATCATAAAAAAAGCCCGGAATTTCGGGCTTTTTAATTTTTTAAATTTAGCTGCTATGCATTTACCAATCCTTTGTAATCTGCTGCAGACATCAGTCCGTCAACTTCTGAGGCATTGGATAGTTGTATTTTAATCATCCATCCACTTCCGTATGGGTCTGAATTCACAGATTCCGGTGCGGCATCCAATCCACCATTCACTTCGAGCACGGTTCCACTAAGTGGCATAAATAAATCAGATACGGTTTTTACTGCTTCTACTGTTCCAAACACATCGTGTTGATTTACTGATTTGCCATTGCTTGGGATATCTACATACACAATGTCGCCCAATTCTTTTTGTGCAAAATCGGTAATGCCCACATAAGCTACATCGCCTTCAATGCGAACCCATTCGTGGTCTTTGGTGTACTTTAGGTTTTCTGGAAAATTCATAATGATAATAAAATTTAGTGCTGCAAATTATTACTTACTCTCATTAAAAAAAATGATACGACAAAAATCATTCTTTATATTGCACCTTATGGCAGGCAAACTTATTTTGGTACCTACGCCTATTGGCAACCTAGAGGACATTACCCTCAGGGCAATACGTATATTAAAAGCGTGTGACGGAATTTTAGCCGAAGATACCCGTCAAACGGGGAAACTCCTCAAACATTATGAAATCAATAATAAATTAATTTCCTACCATATGCATAATGAGCATAAATCGTTGGAAAATATTATATCGATTTTAAAGGAGGGAAAAACACTTGCATTGGTAAGTGATGCGGGCACTCCGGGCATTTCTGATCCAGGCTTTTTGTTGGTTAGGGCATGTCATGCTCAAGGTATTGATATAGAGTGTTTGCCCGGACCCACATCGTTTGTTCCTGCTTTGGTAAAAAGCGGATTTCCTTGCAATACATTTACTTTTTATGGCTTTTTACCCGAAAAAAAAGGCCGACAAACCATGCTCACCAAATTGGCCTCTGAGCCACATACATTTATTTTATTTGAATCACCCCACCGTATTGTAAAAACGCTAACCCAACTGGCTGAATTTTTAGGCCCAAATCGCCAAGCATCTGTTTCCAGAGAATTGACAAAACTGTTTGAAGAAACAAAAAATGGAACGTTAGCAGAATTGGCTACCCATTTTACTACCCATGCTCCAAAAGGCGAGTTTGTAATGGTGGTGAAAGAAAAAGAAGACTAAACTTCCTGTTCTTCGGCTTTTTTACGTTTGTTGTAATCCCTGATATTTTTTATAACTGGAACAGCTGTTACAACAACAAAACCAATGATAATCCAATGCAAATAATCTTGTGCGTTGGGTACAAAATGTCCCACATAGTAACCTGAAGTTACAACTATTCCAGGCCACAAAATTGCCCCTAACAAGGTGTATACAAAGTATATTCCGTGGTTTACCCTTACTACTCCTGCCAATATGGGCGCAAATGTTCTGATGATAGGTAAAAATCTTCCAACGATAAGGGCAAAACCACCCCATTTTTTATAAAACTCTTCGGCTGTATACAAGTATTTCTTTTTGAAAAAGAGGGTATCTTCTCGGTTGTATAGCTTTTGGCCGGTTTTGTACCCAAACCAATACCCGAAATAATATCCTAGAAAAGCAGCAATGGCAATGTAAGCCACTAAGTGGCTAATCTCTACAGGAAGCACCTTGGTATAGGCGAGTAATCCGGCAGAAAACAACAAGGAATCTCCCGGTAAAAAGAATCCAAAGAAGACTCCATTTTCCAAAAATATAATGATGAGCAACAGGGTTAGACCACCGTATTCAATCAGTTTATCGGGTTGAAACAAATGCCAGAAACTTTCCAATACAACAATGGTTTATGTTTGGTGTAAACATAAACCATTGTGATAATATTACAAAACTAGTGCTGTTAAATCAATGTTGAATTTCGATTTTAACTGTGCGTGTGAGGCTTCCACTATTCAGCTGAACAAAATAAATACCACTCGTTAATGCTGTAGTGTTTATGGTTTTCTCTATTGTTCCTCCATTGATTTGGTCTTGGAATACAAGCTGACCAAGGATAGTAAATACATGTAGTTGAATAGTTTCATTATACTTTTCAGATAATTGAATGGTCAATTTATCGGATGCCGGATTTGGATAAAAAGCAACTGCTGGCATAGCCAATTCAGATAATGATGTGGTGTTTCTAACATTTACATTCAACTGCTTCAGTTCTCCTCGGCAACCAAACGTATTGGTTTCACGTGCTCGCACAATTCCGTTGGTTGATGCTCCCCAAGCAATGGTAATTGTATTGGTTGTTCCTCCAGATTGTTGGGTTCCTCCAACGGCTACCCAATTAAATATTGAACCTACATCACCTTGAATGGTATAAGTTTGTGTTTCAAAATTACGAACACTATCAGGACCAAGAATAGAACTTGTTTGGGGAGTTGGATTTACCGTTATGGATGTGATTGATTCCGGTGAAGTACATCCCTTTTTAGTCATTTTTACTTTGTAGTCTCCCGATTGTGCAATATTGATATTTCTAATAACAGGATTTTGTATCGCTGTTCCAAATCCTGCAGGGCCGGTCCATTCATAATCTGCTCCCGTAGAAAATGCTGCAAAAAGCATTAAGCTATCTCCTGTACACAATATTCCATTGGTAGGCAAAGTCGTAATTCCCGGAGCTGCTGGAATAGGATTAATTTCAACCACTGTATTTCCGGGTTTCGACAAACATGATTGTTTTATAACCACTACTTCATAAACACCTGAAGCATCTGACTGGATATTGTTGATTACAGGAGTTCTTTGGGTAGAACTAAACCCATTTGGACCTGTCCAACTATATGTAGCGTTTTGAACAAAATCAGTAGAAAGATTTAATGCTTGACCTACACATAGCGGACCATTATTGCTTGGTACAGGTGTCTCAGGTAAGGGTGTAATGCTTACGGTCGTATTGGCCGGTGATGAGAAACATCCGTTCACAATAGCGCGAACGCTATATGTTCCTGCTTGTGCAACTCCGATACCAGAAATAAATGGATTTTGAGAAAAGCTTGAAAATCCATCCGGCCCCTGCCAAACGTAATTGGCACCGGGAACGGGTGAAGCTGTAAGTTGCAAATTGCTGCCTTCACAAACCAAACCACTATTTCCGGCAACAGGTGACTGTGGAGGAGTGCGTAACGAAACAGATACAATAGCAGGTGATGACGTACAACCCGAATCAGAAACTGTTGCTTGATAATTTCCAACATTGGATTGGTTTGCGTTGGGTAATATTGGGTTAAAAAGCGAAGAAGAAAAGTTGTTTGGACCACTCCAGCTGAAAGCCCTGTTTGGACCTGTAGAAGTGGATGTGGCGCTAAAACGAATGGTATCTCCTGTACATACGGGAGCATTGCTATTTATTGATGGAGGAACAGGAATCCGCCTGATACTCACATTATGATTGGATGTATTGGAAGTGCCGCAACCTGATACTGTTACAAATACACTGTATTGTCCTGCTTTGGAAGCCGTAACACTGCTAATGCTTGGATTTTGTTGATTGGACGTAAATCCATCAGGACCCGACCAATTGTATGAAGCACCTGTTATATTACTCGCATTTAGTTGCAAAGTTGTGCCATCACACAGTGGTGAATTACTCGTAATTGCAGGTGCAGCAGGCAAGGATGATATTTGAACTTGTATCGTACCTGCTGTTGATGTACTGCATCCGGGAGTACTTGCAGTAACGCTATACAGTCCATCTGCTGCTGTGGTCACATTGGAAATACTTGGATTTTGTGTGCCGTTACTAAAACCGTTTGGACCTGTCCAATTGTAAGTAGCGCCAAGTATATTGCTGGCGGTTAATTGTAAAGTTTGTCCCGGACAAATAGGACCGTTGCTGCTGGCTATAGGTGTTGGTGTACTTGTGCTCACCACAACATTAATTGTTGCAGGCAAAGATGGGCAACCATTCACAGTGGCAATCAAACTATACTGTCCTGAATGTACAAGTTGTACGGTATCTCTGGTAGGATTTTGTTGTGTTGAGGTAAAATTAGCAGGACCGCTCCACTCATATGTAGCTCCTGAAACCGGTGTTGAGGTAAGACTAAGTATTTGGCCAACACATAACGGACCATTACTTGAAACAACCGGTGTTGTTGGAATATTATTAACCGTTACTGTAGTTGAGGATGATATAGAAGTACATCCATTCACGTTGGCTTCAACAGTATAAGTACCAGCAAAAGCGGTTGTTGCTGAAGGACGAGCCGGGTTTTGTTGGGTTGAGGTAAATCCATTCGGTCCACTCCAATTATACGTAGCACCACTAACCGATGTAGAAGAAAGTTGTAAATTATTTCCTGCACACAACGGACCATTGTTTGTTGCGACTGGAGTTGCCGGTATAGGATTAACTACAACCGATGTTGTAAAAGGTCCAATCGTGCCACATCCTGCAAGTGTTACAGAAACATTGTAGGTTCCTGCATCACTTACCGTGATATTGGTGCGTGTGGGGTTTAGGTTGTTGGAACTAAACCCATTTGGACCAGTCCAACTGTATGTAGCACCAGCAATATTGCTTACTGAAAGCGTTAACTGCTGACCTGCGCATAGTGGTCCGTTGTTAGATGCAATAGGTGTTGATATTATATTGACAACAGTTGAAGCAACGGCTGATGTACATTGGCCTGCAACAGCACGTACACTATACGTTCCTTGATTTAAAATCCCAATATTGGAAACAGTTGGTCGCTGCACACTAGAAGTAAACCCATTTGGCCCTGACCAAATATATGATGCTCCGGGAATAGTATCACAACTTAATTGTAAGGTTCCTCCCAAACATAATGGACTGTTGCTGTATGCATTGGGTGCGTTGGGTGATTGATTGATGATAACTTGTTTTACATCGCTGCATCCCCTTGTCCAACCTATCAGTGTATCTGTAAGGGTGACGGTGTATTGTGCGTTTGTCAAATAAGTTCTGGAACCATTTACATTATAAAAAATGCCGATATGATCGCCATAATTCCACATGAAACTGAACTGAGGTATATTTTGAAACGCCCTTACATTATAAAAACGTTCAAAATTTACGGGTGATGATGTATTTGTGAAACTGATAAAATTTCCACCCTGATTACACAATGTAGATGGAACAAAATCGGAGGTAAGTGCAAACGAAACAAACGGCTGCATGATAAAATCTGCATTGAATTGTGCGGTTCCAATATTTACGTTGTAGCCTCTCACATTTGCGGTTCCAATTCGTACTGAGCTAAGCCACTCACTTCTGCCGTTTGGCGGTGTGGCAAGCCAGTTATTTGTTATAATTCCTACATTAATTGCTGAAGATGTTTCTATGGTTATTACATATGGCCCGGTAACGGTAACAGGAGTTGAGAAATTTGCAATTTTTCTGATTGTTGTTAAAACACCCGTACCAAATGTTGAATCCACATTTACCGTTGTGGTAGCAAGCGCGGCCCCTGTTGGCAAAGAGTCGGTCACACTGGCATTATATATTCTACATGTTAATGTTACAACGGCACTTGTCCCAGCCGTTTGCCATGCATAAAATTCAAATCCGCTAACAGTAATGGGTTGCGGTGCAGGATACCATTGCATACATATACTCGCACTGTTTACGTTATTGACATTGATGGCTTGAAACTGTGTCGTTTTGTTGAAGACATAGTTTACCGTATCATACGAACAAGTTGATGTTTTGCCCATGCTGCCACCTGAAGTGCTGCTCCAAGATGTAATCGTTCGGTTAATATTATTAACAATAGAAACTGGTTGACGCTGCATTGAAAATTGTGCAGATAGCAATTGACTGAAGAGTACTGCTAACAATAAAGTAAGTATTCGTATTTTCATAACGGTTCTCATTATTTTGAATATCGAATTTATAGTAAAGTTTTCTTAATATCTGCATTTAATATTTATAGGCTTGTAAATGGCTTTAGTTTATGGCTTTCACTGCTTACATTTGTTCCACGTTTGAAAAAAATTACTGACATAAAATCTGCATATCTTTTATTCTTTATGTTATTGGGTATTTGTCTGCATTCAGCTGCTCAAGAGGCAGAAGACAGTACCAATAATGATGAGGAGACTTGGGTAAAGCCCGAGATAAATCCGGAATTGAAAATTGGTATTAAACTTGGCTCGGGAATAAGCACAATGGTAGGAAAGGAATCAAACACCAATACGTTTTATTTCAACCTGATGGGTGGCATGTACTTGAAATACCGTTTTAAACCCCATTGGATGATTCAACCTGAAATTTCGGTGAGCAGACGAGGGAGTAATTTTGATAATGGTCCCACAGAATATTCACGTATACAATGCTATTACCTTGACTTTCCTTTTTTACTGATGCGGGGTTTAAATGAAAAAAATAACAGCATTATTGCAATTGGTGTGCAATATTCCAGGTTGCTAAACTCATCCATCTATCAATATAAAGATGCTTACCCGCAAAGCAGCAAACCCGGTTTGGCCAAAAATGATTTTTTGATTGTAGGCGGTGCTCAGTTTCATACTCCGTTTGTAGGATTTCAGTTTCTTTGCAAGTATGGCCTTATTGATATCAATGATGGCTTATTGCCCACTTTGCCTCCAGTAAGCCAAGGAAAATCCCTTCATAATCTATCTATTGAATTCAACTTTTTATTCTGATCTATCGTGAACAAATCAATTTTAACTGAGCAAATATTTAGTAAAAAATCTTTTCTGTGTGTAGGCCTTGATACAGATATTGAAAAAATTCCCAAACACCTACTTTCCGACTCAAATCCGCTGTTAACCTTCAATAAAGCAATTATTGACGCAACAAAATCATATTGCGTTTCCTATAAAATAAATACCGCATTTTATGAAGCGCAAGGGAAAAAGGGATGGGAGATCATGGAAAAAACACTTGCGTATATTCCTTCCACACACTTTACCATTGCAGATGCCAAACGGGGAGACATTGGCAATACCAGTCAGATGTATGCGAAAGCATTTTTTGAAACACTTCCGTTTGACAGCATTACCCTTGCTCCTTATATGGGAAAAGATTCCATAGATTGTTTCTTTAGTTATCCCAATAAATGGGGAATTGTGCTTGCCCTTACTTCCAATCCGGGTAGTGCCGACTATGAGCAACAACTTATTGGAAATGAAAAATTATATGAACGCGTAATTAAAAATACATCCACTTTTGGCACACCGGAGAACCTGATGTTTGTTGTGGGCGCAACCAAAGCCGAAGAGTTCATTCATATTCGTAAGCTTATTCCCGAGCATTTTTTGTTAGTGCCAGGTGTTGGTGCACAAGGCGGAAGTTTGGTTGATGTGGCTAAGTATGGAATGAATAAAGATTGCGGACTTTTAATAAATGCTTCCCGCAGTATCATTTATGCATCAGGCGATACAAACTTTGAACAAGCGGCAGCAAATGAAGCACAAAAAATGCAAACTCAAATGAAAGCGTTGCTGCAAAAATATGCAGTATAATGAAAGAAGAATTATTACACTATATATGGCAAAGCAAGCGACTACATGGTAATGCGCTACACACCGTGTCGGGCGAAACGTTAGAAATTGAATATCCCGGAATGTATAATAAAGATGCCGGGCCGGATTTTTTTAATGCCCGTATCAAAATTGGCAATACAATTTGGGCCGGTAATATTGAAATTCATTTACAAAGCAGCGACTGGGATAGACACTTACACCAACATGATCCGGCTTACGATAATGTAATACTTCATGTGGTGTATATTCATGATCAGGAAGTAACCAACAAGCATAACGAATCAATCCCTACCCTTGAACTGAAATCATTGCTTCCACCCTTTTTGCTAAGAAGATACCAAAGTTTGCAAAAAAATGAATCGACAATACCATGCGAACAGATAATGAAACTGCCCGAAGCATTTAGCCTTCACGCTTGGCTTACACGATTGCTAACCGAAAGGCTTGAAGAAAAAACCGATCGTCTTGAAATGATTCTTCGCCTATGCAACAACAGCTGGGAAGAGGCTTTCTATATATTTACTGCAAGGTACTTTGGCATGAAAACCAATAGCGAACCATTTGAATGGCTAGCCAGAAATATTCCGCTTCGAATTTTAGGGAAACATAAAAATAACCTTCAACAAATAAAGGCCCTGCTTTTTGGTGTAGCCGGATTTGCAGGACATCCAAAATTTCCTCAATACAATTACCTGGCCGAAGAAGCCGGCTTTTTAATTGGAAAATATGAATTAAAAACCATCCCTGTACAATCGTGGAAATTTGCCAAAACACGTCCTCAAAATTTTCCCGATGTGCGTATCGAACAATTTGCACAATTGATATATCATGCTTCTCACCTCTTCTCAAAAGTGATGGAGGCAAGCGACCTGAAAAGCTTAGAAGCGTTGTATCGCTTTAAGTCGGAAGGGAGTATGTCAACATCAAGCATTCACCTGTTGCTTATCAATAGTGTATTGCCTGCACTTTTTTTGTATGGTAAGCTTACCGGAAATCCTGACTTATGTGAACGTGCATTATCCTTTATTGAAAAACTGCCCGCTGAAAAAAATGCCATCACACGCTATTGGAACAATAAAGGTTTGGCCGTTAAAACAGCCTTTGAAAGTCAAGCACTCCTTCAATTAAATAACGCATATTGCACACAATTTAAATGCCTTCAATGCACAATAGGTCAATCATCGCTATGGCAATAAAAAAAATATGTATATTGTTATTGCTTTTGTCGGCATTCGATTCGTTTGCTCAGGAGCTACTTTTTTTTAATGCAGCAAAACAAAAATCTGTGATAGTGAGGCCCGGAAGTATTTTGTGTGTAAGCTATACCGGATACAATGGTATTACTGAGTTTGCAAAACTCACGGTTACCGACATTACAGATAGTACCGTTGTACTTGGTGTAAATACTGCAAAACTGGGGTTTATGAGCAAGCTAAAAGATGGTCCTCATGTAAATAACTACAAGGTCATTAGGCTTGAAGATATCAAGGGTTTCAGACGCATTACGCTAGGAAGAACAACGTTAAAAACATTGATGAAAATTGGTGTGGTGGTGGGAACCTATTTTTTTATTTACGAACTCTCGCAAGATGGAGGTTTCTCTGCCGGTGAAACCTTTGCCATCTCTGCCGGAGCGGGGATAGCGGGCACCATTTTGGTAAATGCACTTTTACCTGAAAACGTAAAGTACTATATGAAAGATGGGTGGGAAGTGCGGTATCTAAAAGATTAATCTTTAATCAGTTGGTTTTGTGCAGCAAAAGTCCCTAATTTCGCAAACTGATGATTGATCGTATCAAATATTTTTTCGAGCAATATGCCTTTGGGGTATGCACTTATTTGGGTGAAAAGCTTGGTATTTCATCCTCACGCATTCGCTTGTACTTCATTTATCTGTCTTTTATCACCATGGCTTCACCGGTAATCGTATACCTTGTGTTGGCTTTTTGGATCAACATCAAAAAGTATATGCGCTTTTCGCGCACCACCATTGATTATTGATAATTTTTTTACCGCTCATCTATTTTTTGCCTTCTCCCTGTTATATTGTTATAAATTTGATTCTCAAAATTGATTACTAATGACACAATCTGTTCAAGAATTTAATGAATACCGCTCCCGCATGAATGAAAAAATTCTGGGTGCTGATAATTTGGTTTTAAAAAGACTATTTAACTTGGATACAAATACCTACGAAGAAGGCGCTTTGTCTTCATCTGTAAAAGAAATGTTGGGCTTGGTAGCAAGCATGGTGTTGCGTTGTGATGATTGCATTAAATATCACTTGGGAAAATGCCACGAGCTGGGTGTAACGACCCCTCAAATATTTGAGATTTTTGCCGTAGCCAATATCGTAGGTGGCACCATTGTTATTCCTCATACACGCAGGGCTGTTGAATATTGGGAGTCCTTGCAAAATCAATAAGTCAATTCCGTTATGAAAAAATCCATCCTGTTTATTGTTGCTACTGCAACATTATTTGCCTGCAAACAAAATATGAGAAAAGAAATTGAAGTGAAACCATATCCCGAATCTATTCGTGAAAATATAACAGATAATTATTTTGGAACCGACATCAATGACCCATACCGCTGGCTGGAAAATGACACGGCCGCTTCAGTCATCAAATGGGTTGATGCGCAAAATGACATCACATTCGATTACCTATCCCATATCCCGTATCGGGAACAAATCAGAAAAAGATTGACCGAAATATGGAATTATCCAAAATACTCAAGTCCATTTAAAGAAGGAGAATGGTATTACTTTTTCAAAAATGATGGGTTGCAAAACCAAAGCGTACTTTACCGACAAAAGGGATTGGATGCCACGCCCGAAATTTTTCTTGACCCCAATACCCTAACCGCTGATGGAACAGCTTCGCTTGCTAGCATTACATTTAGTAAAGATCATAAGTTATGTGCAATAGGTATTGCCCAAAGTGGAAGCGACTGGAATGAAATTATTGTGATGGATGTTGCCACAAAAGAATACTTGAAAGATAAAATTGAATGGGTGAAATTTAGTGGAGCTACCTGGCAAGGAAACGGATTTTACTATAGCCGATATGATGAACCTGCAAAAGGAAAAGCATACAGCAACCAAAATGAATTTATGAAAATCTATTATCATAAAATTGGTACTTCACAGCAGCAAGATGAACTAGTATATGAAGACAAGGTTCATCCCCTGCGCTATTTCAATGCTGCCATTACCGAAGATGAACGCTTTATGCTCATTTATGTGAGTGAAGGCACCCACGGAAATGAAATACTCATCAAAGATTTGAGTAAAGGTGAAAAAACATTTCGTACATTATTCAAAGGGTTTGAAAACAACTATGCCGTTGTAGATAATATTGGAGACCGCATTTTAGCTACTACCGATAAAGGCTCACCTAAATATAGGCTGATAGAACTTGACCCCACTAAACCGGAAGAAAATAATTGGAAAACCATTGTAGCAGAAAGTAGCGATTTATTGGAAGGGGTTTCGTATTGGAATGGGAAACTTTTTTTAAGCTACCTAAAGGATGCCAGCACACGGCTATTTAGGACAAATGTAGACGGCAGTGAAAAAGAAGAAATAAAACTTCCCGGCATTGGAACTGCAAGTCTTATTGGTGGAAAGAAAGAAGATACAGAGGCGTTTTATACATTCACCTCTTTTACCAACCCCGGAGAGATATACCGCTATGAATTGACTTCCGGAAAATCAACTTTATTTAGAAAAACTGAAGTAGGGTTTAACACAGATCAATTTGAAACAAAGCAAGTTTTTTACACAAGTAAAGACGGAACAAAAATCCCCCTTTTTATCATTCATAAAAAAGGAATTAAACTGGATGGTAATAACCCAACACTATTGTATGGCTATGGCGGCTTTAATATTTCACTAACGCCTTCATTTAGTATTTCGCGAATCTATTTTCTAGAACAGGGTGGCGTATACGCCATTGCCAATTTGCGCGGAGGTGGAGAATATGGGGAAGATTGGCACAAAGCAGGTATGCTTGAAAAAAAGCAAAATGTGTTTGATGATTTTATTGCAGCAGCCCAATACCTGATTGATGAAAAATATACCTCAACAGAGAAACTCGCCATTAATGGTGGTAGCAATGGAGGTTTGCTAGTTGGCACTTGTATGACGCAACGTCCTGATTTGTTTAAAGTAGCAATTCCGGCAGTTGGCGTGCTTGACATGCTTCGCTATCACAAATTTACAATAGGCTGGGGATGGGCCGGTGAATACGGCAGCAGTGACTCAGCCAAACAGTTTGATTTTCTAATTAAATACTCTCCGCTTCACAATGTGAAAGAAGTTGTAAATTATCCGGCAACAATGATTATGACCGCTGACCACGATGACCGTGTGGTGCCAGCCCATTCCTTTAAGTTTACAGCAGAGCTACAAGCCAAGCAAAAGAAAGCAGGAAACCCGATCTTGATTCGCATTGATAAAAAAGCAGGCCATGGTGCAGGCAAACCCACCACAAAACTAATTGATGATGCAACTGATTTTTGGAGTTTTATACTTTGGAATTTGCATGGTAAGGTAGAGTAGACTAATTAAATAACGAATAAACTATTTTTGATTTCTTGCATTAATTAATTGAAACAAAGTATCCAACTTTTCACTTGATAATGAAACTTGATGATTGTTTTCCATTCTTAAATATCCGCCATCTGTGCGTACAAATTCCTTTATGTAATTGGTATTTACTATAAATGATTTGTGGCACCTGAAAAAACTTAAATCAGGGTTTAAAACATCTTCAAAGCTTTTCAAAATCTTGCTTGCCATAACTGTATCTTCATTTTTTAATACAATATTGGTATAAGCGCCATCTGCCTTTAAGTAAATAATATCATTGATATCTATAAATTTTATAGAACCTGTTGTATGTATTGCTATTTTCTTTTTTTTATGATTCAGTTGTAGGTTGGTTTTTAATACCTGATAGTTTTGCTTGACACCCTGCTTTTTAAATCGTTCAACTGCATGCTCAAGATCCTTAAATTCTATTGGTTTAAGTAAATAATCAATAGCAGATAATTTAAATGCTTGTATGGCATATTGATTGTACGCGGTTGTGAAAATTATAGAAAAGTTTACTTCGTCTTCATTAAAAAAATCGAGCAATTCCAATCCGCTATGTCCTGGCATTTCAATATCTAAAAATACCAAATCGGGATTATGTTTGCGAATTGATTTAACACCAGTTGGCAAGTCTTTACAAGTATCTAATACTTCTACATCCTTACACAACTCTTTAAGCATACCTTCCAATAGTGTGCGTGCCATTTTCTCATCATCAATAATTATCGTTTTTATCATTATTTGCTTAATTAAAAGGTATTACGAGTTTAACTTGAGTGCCTTCGATTAAACCGTTTTCATTTATTCGGTCCGTGATGTTCACAGCTAACGTGTTTTTATTATTCTTATTTAATAATTCCAGTCTTTTCTTGTTGGCTTGATTTGAAAATGATTGGTGTTTGCTGTTTTTTATTTGATTAAGTTCTTGTGAACGTTTCATACCAATGCCATTATCTGATATTTTGATAATTAAATTTTTCTCATATTTTTCAAAATGAATAATTAAATATTTGTGTCCTTCTTTGTGCAATAAACCGTGTTTAATAGCATTTTCAATATATGGCTGAATGAGCATAGGTGGTATTTTTACGAGGTCCAAATCAACTGATGAATCTACTGATATTGTGAAAATAAAGTCTTCATCAAAACGCATTTTTTCTAAATCCAAATAAAGGGTAAGTGCTTCAATTTCGTCAGTAAGATTAACAAAATCTTTTTCGCTCATCTCTAAAATTGTTCTTGTGAGTTTCGAAAATTTTGACAAATAATTACTTGCATTTTTTTTATCGTTAATGAAAATATAGGATTGAATTGTATTTAGGGCATTATAAAAAAAATGCGGATTCATTTGTGAGCGAATAGAAGTGAGTACCGATTTGCTTAACTCATTTTCTAACTCAACTTTTTCAGTAATGAGCTTGTTTTTTTTGATAAGCAAAATAATTTGCCATCTGTAATAAGCATAAGAAATAATGATAAAACAAATAATAGCAATAAGTATGAACCACCACTGTTGCCAAAACGGTTTATCTATAAATATTTGTAATTCTTCATTAGCTATGATACTATCATTTAATTTGAATCTAAGTTTGTAATTGCCCGGTGCAAGTGATGCAAATTCGATAACACGATTGCTTGATGATATTGGCTTCCAACCTTCATCATTTATGGAATAATACAAAAGATTACTTTGGTTTGATACAAAATCAAAAAGGGTAAAATGAATAGTAATATTGTTTTGAAAATATCTTAACTTATAAAATGGCTGTAGTGTTTGTAGCACTTCATTAATTTTTATTTGGCTTATTGCAAAATCAAGTTGTGATTTAGATAATGAATAATTTGATAAAGTAGTTGATATAATTCCGGTATGTGTTAGCACATGAACTTGCCGACCTTCTACTATAATATCTGCAATTTCATTGGTTTTAATGCTTAGTGGTAATTCTCCAACTTTCTCGATTTGATTGCGCGTGGATAAGAATATCATCTTGTTATCTCCAACAACACACATAATAGAATCAAATTGTTTAATTTTTTTTACATCCGAAATTTGAATAGAATGAACTTGATTAATAATTGTAATGTCCGTATCATTTATAATTTTATATAATAAACCTTTTGGTGAACATACAAAAAGTTTATTCCCATCAAGCACCATTTGTGTTCCATAAATTTTCTCTTTTTGAAAGAGTATTTCCTTGTTATTGCTTAATGTTTGTTTAAATAATCCAAGATTAGATGCATAATATATAGCTTTCTGTTTAGCATTGTATACGATTGATTTTGCTCTCAAACCACTTTGTATATAAGCGAATCCGGTATTAATAATATTTGATTTATAAAGAGCATCCCATTCTGAAACCGCGTTTTGCATTGCCGTTGGGGATTTTAATATACCTACACTGCCGCTTGCTGCATAAGCGTAATACTTATCATCAATGCGGGCAACTTCTTTTATAGCATATGCATTAAATGAGGCGGAAGACAAATCACCTCCTGGGTAAATAGTTGTGCCTTGAGAAGAAACAAATAAATTTTGATTGACAATATCGGCATATGCATAATACACTGAAGACTTTACTTCGTTGCGTTTTGCCAAATTGTATTTGGTTACTTTTTTGTCAATTGATAGTATTTCATCTTTTTTGGTGAAAACATAATAACCATTTTTGTGAACAATCATTACAGATGGTTCAACATCTTTGAGGTGTAAAAAGCGATTGTTAATGCTTGGTACTAATAGTATGCCATTATTGGTGGTTCCTATCCAATAGTTTTGATATTTATCCATCATCACATTTGAAATGCTGTACTGACTAAAAAGTATTTGGGGCATTGCCCCTTGTTTATGAAACTTAACACCCTCGGAGGTTAGCACCCAAAATTGTGTATTAAATTGAGCAAATCCCAATATCAATTTTGAATCATCCTTTAAGATGATTGATAAGTTGTTATTATTGGCGAGTTCATATACTTGTTTGTTCTCGTTATATTTTGACACAACAAATATTCTGTTATCGCTTGTATAGAGCTGGTGAACGGCTTCTTTTATATCTAATGTTAAAGGCAATATGGTAAGTGACAAACTTTCATCAATCATGCAAATTTTATTTCCACCTATAAAATAAAATGCCTTGTTAGTTGCACAAGAGTGTTTAGCATTATCAATTGGGTAAGCTATGGTTTTTGATTTTACAAGCGTTTTTATATCGTAAACATCTATTCCATTTTGTTGTAATAAAAATAGATATTTATTGGTCATGCCAATAGGGAAAAAACCTATAGGTTTATTTTGATTAAGTGCGATTAATGAATCGTGATGTACATAATAGCAATATCCGTCAAAATTTTGATACCAAATTCTGCCTTCGCTATCTTCAATAATACTACTACCAGACGAGGATGTTTGCGTACTACTTCTATAAGTGGTAAAAGATATACCATCATATCTACACAACCCTTCGTTACTGGCAATCCAAATAAAACCTTTTTTGTCTTGATGAATATCGTAAACAGCATTGGATGGCAATCCAACACCATCATTTATATGTATAGCATAAGGTTCTTGTGCTTTTGCAACAAAACAACTAAGCACTAAAATAAAGAGAAATACTTTTTTCAACATTCAATGAATGAAACAAATCTAATTATTTAATCCTATGTATTCTTTCAGATTTACCAACTGCCAAATTTTTCATATTAACAGCCTCTTGTGATTGATATAGCTTTATTATCAGCAATGTATTTTTATAATAAATATCTTCATCAAATTAAATCAATGGTTCATGCATTGAAATTTGGGTTTCATCAAACTGCACAATTATTAATTATTACTAAAGTCAATTTTGGGCAAAATCAATAATATCATTTATGAAAAAGTTACTATTAGTTTTTGCTATCATCTTTACAATGTTACACGCAAAAGCACAACCTATTTTAAACTGGCAGGGAACTGCTGGTACATCAACACCTATTCGTGTAAACGCTACTGCGTATGATGAGTCAGGAAATCTATATGTAGGTGGATATTTCCAAAGCAATATTGATTTAGATTTTGGCCCGGGGGAGGCCATACTCACTCCTGTTGGCTCTTATGATGCATTTGTTGCTAAGTACAATGCATTTGGTGAATTTCAATGGGCGCGCAGAATTGGGGGAAGCAGTGGAGATCAGGTAAACGGAATTTATTTTGCCAATGGCGAACTAGTGGTTACCGGATTTTTTCTGGGTACTACTATCTTCAATTCCCCCTTGTTCAATCCACAACTAGTATCAAATGGAAGCAGTGATATTTTTGTTGTGCGATATAGTACTACTGGAAATATTGTGACATCACCAATAAAAATTGGTGGTACTGGAAATGATGAAGCTGCTGGAGTTAAAGTTGATGCCGTAGGAAATATTTATTTGTTTGGTGCTATTGGAAGTGCAAACGTGAATTTCAATTTAAGTGGCTCAACACTATTATCATCTAGCGGGTCAAATGATGGTTTTGTGGCTAAGTATGATGTAAATTATACGGTACAATGGGTAAAAGGTTATGGTGGAGGAGTAGGTATAAATGATATCGTTTATGATTTAGATATTGACCAACAAGGCAATGTATACGCAGTTGGTGAATTTGGAGGTGCCGTGTCTAATTTCAACAATGGTGTTACCCTTAACACAGCAGGAAATGCTGATGGATTTGTTGCTAAAATTAATAATCTTGGAAATACCTTGTGGGCACGTAGAATTGGAAGCACTGGAAATGACATGATTCGTAATTTAAAATTGGATGGCAAAGGTGCAGCATATATAAGCGGAACATTCTCTTCAGGTCCTGTAAATTTAAATCCAAATGGTACTGCCATTAATTTTAGTTCATTGGGATCAACAGATGGTTTTGTTTCGAAGTTGGATACCAATTTAGCAACTGCAACTTGGATTAAACATTTTGGTGGAAACGGTGCTGATAATATTTATGCGTTGGATATAGATACGCTTGGCAATGTTTACACAACTGGAGCTTTTTCAACCACTGCATTATTTCCGGTTGGAACATCTGCCTCTTCGTTAACAAGTTCTGGTGTTGAAGATGTTTTTGTAAGTAAAATAAACACTTTAGGAAACTATGTATGGTCGTATCGTAGAGGTGGTGCATTGGCTGATTTAGGTCGTGGAATTTCTGTATCGAAAAATGGCAATCACGTTTTTGTGGGCGGTACAGAAGGTAATACGCTCTTCCTTTCTAAACTGGGAGAGTGTAATGATGTAGGAATAATTACTGGCGATAAAAACCTTTGTGCCACGTCACAAAAAGTATATTCTGTTGCTGCCGTTGCCGGTGCAACCTCATATATTTGGACATTACCTTCAGGTTGGAGTGGTACATCTACAACAAATAGCATTACAGTAACACCTTCAACAAATGGAGGGAATATTACAGTTACCCCTATTACAACTTGTGGTAATGGCTTTAATCGCTCAATTAGTATTGTGTATGGAATAACTGCAATCGACAATAATTTGGTTCGTCATTGGCTAGCTGATAGCGCAGACAATAACAGAGACCGTTTAAATAATTTTCAACTAACGCTTACCAATACAGTAAAAGATACCGACCGATTTTCTACACCAAATGCTGCTTATCGCATTTCAAATAGCACAGGATTTATAGGCACCGGAGGAAGTTTACCAACAGGCAATACCTCTATTGCTTTTTGGTACTACTATCAAAAAAATGGAGGTATTAACAATGTCATACTTGGAAGTAACACAGGAACGGTACCAGCCGGACACCCATTAATGCTCATAGATAATAATGCTGAACGCATTTATCCTTGGTCTAATACAGGAACTGCTATTGGTTCAGGATCCGTTATTGCACCAAACACTTGGCATCATATTACGTTAGTGAGGAATGGATCAAGCTTTGTATTTTATTTAAACGGGGCACAAGTAGCAACAGGAACAAACTTGGCTACCACTAATTTTGACCGTATAGGTAACAATCGACCGGGTTTTGAAACCCAAGGAGCTACTGGAAAATTTGATGAAATCAGAATTTATAATATCCAAATTGACGCTATTCAAGTACAAAATATATACAACTTTGGGCAAGTGCGCAGACTCAATATTTCGCAGGCAGCTTGCTCGGGCAGCACTGCTCAACAAAGCATTCAATTTTCTGCTATGGGTGCAAACTATCAATGGTTTAAAAATACACAAACTGCAGGTACAAATTCAGCAAATTATGCAAATACGTTTGTAACAGGTGATACGCTCATACAGGTGAGTACCGAAAACCAATGTATAACAGAAACATATAGAAAAGCATATGTAGTAAGCAATCCAACATCAAGCAATATAACTGCTACTGCATGCGGAACATTTATGGTTGGCAATAAAGCATATTACCGTTCAGGCCAATATACCACAACGCTTAAAGGTATAAATGGATGCGATAGTGTGGTGAATTTAAACTTAACAATCAACAATACAACCGCATTAAAAATTGATACCAATTTAATAGGTCATTTTACCATGAATATGGGAGATACCTTGGCCAATGCAAGCATTATTAAAAACAGGGTTGGTGCAATCACCCTATCGCAAACAAGTTTAAAACTATATACAAGTGATAGGCATTTAAACCCAGGCGCTGCTATAAATATGGCTGAGCCATTTTACTTTTCGAATCTGATACCTTATACCAATACTACCTTCTCATTTTGGTATAGATACGAGCAACCTTCAGTTCCTCTAACACAATACCTATTGGGTGGAAATCTTTTTGGAACAAATGGAATGTATCTTGGCGTAAATAGTGCGAATCGATTATTCTCAAACGACAACTTTGGTAATAGTTCAAATGGATCTACTGCGCTTGATACTAACCAGTGGTATCATATCACTATTGCTTTTGCAAGTAATAATAGTGCGAGCGTCTATTTAAATGGTGTACTGCAATACACCATTATAGGTTTAGCAACCGCTCCCATTTCTACAATTGGTGGTTTTCAAGGTATTTCAAATAGCGGGTTTGGAAAAATAGATGACATACGCATATTTAATAAGCAACTTAACGCAACGCAAACGAGTCAATTAGTAAAAAGACCTTCTCTTTTAAGTTGGAATCCAACAAATAATTTGTGTGTTGGAGAAACTTTTAACTATAACTTAGCAATTAGCGATACCAATGAAACCATCTTTGAAGTATATAGAAATACTACACTAGTTGGAACAAACCCAATGGGTGCGTTTAGTAATATCACAAAAGCTGATACCTCTATTACTATTAAAGTACTTAACAATTGCACATTTGAACAGTATCATACCCGTCTTTTTATTAATCAAGAATATGACACCATTCGTGCAGCGGTTTGTGGCAGTTATTCATTTAACGGAAAAACTTACACCAACAGCGGCTTATACCGTGATACAATTATTCACTCTTCAACCTGCACATCATTTTACACCATGTTTATTAACGTAAATGATACCAATGCCAATCGTGCTTCTTCAAATGGCTTGATTCGCTATTGGTCTGCAAATGCTTCAGACATAGGTCGCGATTTGACAGGTGGCGATACTTTGTCGTTGGTAGGAACGGTTGAATACAATGTTGGCAGATCAGGAACTGCTTCTTCAGGATTAAGAATACTTGGAACAACTGCAGTCATTCGTACCAATATTCCTCCAATGAATGTGGGAACGATTTCTTTTATGTACAGACACGGTGCAGAAAACACAACCAAAGTCTTATTAGGCTCAAACACAAATTCACTTCCTAATGGGAATCCACTTTTAGTTGTTGTTAATAATAATTTCCAAGTATGGAATAATACCGGAACAGGCACTCCAATTTCTGCTTTTGTTAACAACAACTGGTATCACATCGTTTTAGTGCGTAATGGATCAAACTACAAACTTTATTTAAATAATAATTTAGTTTCAGAAGGAAATAATTTATCCGTATCAAATTTTGACAGGCTTGGAAACAACAGAGCAGGTTTCGAAACACAAGGTGCAAATGGTTGTATTTTTGATGATATTTTCATTTATAACCGAGAACTAACCCCAACTGAAATTTCAATATTAGGCAGTTCAACCACTTTATTATCTGCGACCAAACCAACAGCGCTTTGTGTTGGCGCAGATGCTACTGTTCGTTCATCATTTCAATCGGCAGGTGGCTGGAAATACAGCATTTGGAGAGGCAACAACAAAATAGCTGATACAACCTTTGCAACTATTTCTAATGTAACCTTAGCCGATACGTCAACAGTTGTAATCAAAGCTTTTAGCAATTGTAGAATAGTTGAGTATCCAATTGGATTAAACATCTCAAACCAAACCGCTGATTTAAACAATGGCTTATTACGTTTTTGGACAATGAAAAATACAGAAAACCGCAATAGCTTAACTAATGGACAATCGCCATATTCAATTACAGGATCAATTATCCCTGAATTAGGTCGCAATAATTTAGACACTAGCGGTGCTGTGCAAATTTTGGATAAAAATAACCATTGGATCAATACCGATTTAGCAACAACCGAATTACAAAACGGACAACCATACACGGTTTCGTTTTGGCTCAGATCTACATTCAACAATCAAGGTTCCGAAGAAGGAATTCTTATTTCAAACAGCAATGCCAGTTCGGTTGCACCCTTACAACTGTCTGTTGGAAATCAACTTCAGGTTTTAAATAATGTAGGTCAACCAATTTATAGTAGTACCAACTTACCTGCTGGTATTTGGTATCATATTGTTTATGCCAATAATGGTGGTGGCTATTACAAACTAATAGTTAATGGTCAAATAGCTTCAGAAGGCTCAGGCTCGCTACCTAATTGGCGCCCAGAAAGAATTGGAAATGGACGTCCGGCTTTAACCAACAGAGGGGTTCGTGGAAGGTATGATGATATTATGATTTACAACCGTGTAATAACCGATGCAGAGGCTGTATCAATCTACAATATGCCCGCTATTATTAGCACTCCATTGGGATTGAGTTCTTGTAATAATAATTTGACGAGTTTTAAATGGGATATGCGCGATACTACACCTACGTCATATACCTTCTACAGAAATGCAAATACCACTTTTGCTGATTCTACTTCGCTTGGTTTTGTAGTAACTGCTGCAGACACAGTTGTAGGAATGAGAATTGACAAGGCATGTTCAACCATTAAACTAACTAGCCGCATCAATAAAAGCGTAACCAACTTAAACAATGGATTGGTTCGCTATTGGACAATGAATGCCGTAGACAAGGAGCAATCTTTATCTCGTGCACCATTTGAACCTGTGCAACAATTTCAGCGAAGCTCAGTTACAAGTATGCCATATGTTTTGGGAGGGCAAGCTTTAAGCATGAACAATAAAGTGGATTATATTTTACTTTCGTTCGTAGCTACAGTAAATACCACCTTTTCATTATGGTATCGTCCAAATGCTGTTATTGGAACAGAAAGTGATCGTTCTATTTTAGGCTCTACAACAAGTTCAGTATTAAATGCTCAAGTTGTTGGAAGTGAATTAAGATTAAGGCCAGTTGGCACAAATGGAAATTATTTAGGATCGTCTTATTTCACACTAACACCAGGTGTTTTTCACCATATTGTTTTTACTAGAAATGGAACAAATTATGAAGTATATGTAAACGATACTTTACGTTTATCAGGCACAGGTATATCACAATCCATAGTTCAGTATGTAGGAAATACAAATGGCTTTACATTCGGTGCGCTTGGCTTTTATGATAATATAGCTGTTTACAATCGAGCAATAGGTTCAGATGAAGCAAAAGCGTTGTTCCGTTTACCTAGTTTAACAGCCATACCGGATACTTCTGCTTTATGTGCGGGAGCAAGTCGTAATTTTGCTTTTACTTTTGGCACAAGCAACCAAGCAAGTTATCGTGTAATAAAAACTGCTGCCCCTCCATCTTCGACAGTAACACAATTGAATGCTAATGGAAGTAATGCAACAACCACAGCATTGGCAGGTGAAGCAATATCGGCTGTGCAAAGTGTTGGTTGTGCAGAAATGCAGTACAATTTTTATCCAAATGTACAAGGCAGTTCATCTGCGGGTCCATCGCTAAGTTACGACCCAACCACGAAGCGCATCACCGCAACATCATCCTTCAACCAATCTAAACTATTCCGCAATGGCGTGTTGGTGTTAAATAATACAAGTTCAGGAAATATCAATTACCTTACTACATTTCGTTGTGGAACCTATTATGCCGAATATAGCAATACAGGTGGAAATTGTCCTTCTATTTCTGCAAATTTAGTAATTACACCAACCGACACATTCAATAAAATAGCAAGCTTGTGTCCAAGCTCAAGTATCACATTTGGCACACAAACCATTACTGCTGCAGGTGTTTACTTTCAAACATTTGCTGGTGTGATAGGTAATTGTGATAGCTTAGTAAGACTAACAGTTACTCCAGCATCACCATCTTCATCTTCACTTAGCAGAAACGGATGCGGAAGTATTTTGTTATTCGGTAAAACGTATACCACCAGCGGACAATATTTAGATACGATACCAAATGCAGCGGGATGTGATAGTGTAATAACTTTGAACTTAACCATTCAACCTGGTGGACCTTCAATTAATAATATTACTCGTAGTGATTGTTATAACTTTACCTTGAATGGTAAAACCTATACACAAACGGGTGTTTACAGAGATACCTTATTTAGTGCTAGTTTTACCGGCTGTGATAGTATATTGGTATTGAACCTCACCTTAAATGTAAGTCGTGTAACATTGCCATCACAAGTTGCATGCAAGCGATACCTTTTCAACAATAAACTAATTACAACAAGTGGAACATACCGCGATACATTAACAAATATCAATAGCTGTGATAGCATCATTACCATCACTGTTACCATTAACACGGTTGACAAAACTGTAACCAAAACAGGCAATACACTTGAAGCAACCGGTACAGCAATCAATACTTACCAATGGATTAACTGTAGCAATAACCTACCTATAACTGGTGCAACTACAAGCTCGTTTGCACCAATAAATTCAGGAGATTATGCAGTGATACTTACTGGAACTAACGGGTGTGTTGATACATCATCATGTACTAATGTTACAATAGGAACATGCAATATTTCAGTAAGTCATACGGTGCTGAATCCAGGCAATGATCCTCGTTGTAAAAATGTATTAATTACAGTTACCAATGCAACAGTTCCTGTCACGTATAATATTTCTTGGTTATCAAACCCAACCGGAAATACGGCAACACTGAATACCCTAAACAATACTTACAATGATGTATGTCCTGATACCTATAAAGTTGTAGTTACAGACAATAACGGGTGTAAAGATTCTGTTTCATTTATCATTAATGAACCGGTAGGAATTGCAGAATTAGTTATGAATGAAATTGATATTTATCCAAATCCGGCAAGTAATTTGGTTTGGTTGAATCAACTGCCTTCAAAATCAACAATTAAAATTTCTGATGTTACAGGCAAAATATTATATCAAAAAAATACAGATAACACAATCTTACAAATTGAAACTACACAATGGAATAATGGATTATATTTTGTAGAAATTGAGTATGCCGATTTGCGCATTATCAAAAAACTTATTATCAGTAAATAATCTTTATTAAATCATTCTGTTAAAAAAACCACCTCTCAGAAAATGTGAGGTGTTTTTTTTAACCAATTAATTGCTCTTATCCTTTTGATTTTGCACTAAAAGTTACTGGTTGGTTGTCTTTAAAATTTTACGATTAGTTACTTAGGTTTAATTACTGTATTAATAGTTTTTGTGTTTGTGTGGTTCCATCATCCAATTTTAAACGGGCATAGTAAATACCGCTGCTGTATTGTTGTAAGGAAATATTTTCATTCCCATTAACGCTGTATGTTGCTATAACCTGACCGTTGTTATTGATAATTTCAATTTGCTGCACCTTGTTTCCTGCAGTAGTGTTGGCATACAGCTTAAACACTTTGATTTGTCCTGCAATCGGAATTAGCAAATGGCTATTTTTTGTTGACCCTGAATTGTTACCAATAAACACAATGTTCGAATACCTAAAGCTACCATCCATATCTATCATCTTTAGTCGATAATAACTATTCTCCGATTCATGTGGGTCTTCAAATTGATATATTGATTTTCTTGCTTTGCTATTGGTGGCAATGCGTTTCCCTATCCATTCAAAGTTGTCTCCCCAATTAAACTTTCTTTCTATTTCAAAATGACTCACATTAATTTCATCAGTTGTTTGCCATTCCAATTCTATTGTTTGGTTATTGAGTCTTTTCCCTGAAAATGATATCAATTGCAAAGGCAAAGCATTATTACTCGGCCCTTGTATCTCCATATCATCTATTGCTACTCCCGCAGCCACAACAGCAGGGTCTGTTCTAAACACAAACCTAAATGCAACCCTTGCATTGTTTTGTAAAAACGAAACGTTAAAACTTTTAAGTGCATAAGTAACATTATTTGCGTTAAAAAATGCTTGATTCACAGGAAACGCTGCAGAACCTGCAGTATTGGCAAAATCATACCAACCTATTGAGGTAGTTGTGGCTAGCGGTATCCATGATGTTCCTGTATCTATTGAATATTCAACGCGAAATCCATCATACCCAATTTCAAACACATTGCGGCAATAAAAACTAAAGGTATAGGTACCTGATGCAGAAAAATTATAGTTTGGTGTATACAAATAGGCTGTGGTATTATTTGCATAATTTCCAGATAAGCCGGTAACCCATGCAAAGCTTCCGCTTCGCGTGCCGGCTTTGCCAGCGGTAGCTGAATTGCCCCTAACAAATGCGGTACCCGATATGAGTGATGAAGCGAAATCCGTAGCATTTACATCAAAATTACCCCCCATTGCCAAGGTGTAAGGTATTCCTCTGTATGGCAGTACCTGAATATATGCGGTTTGGGTTCTGGTTGAAAATCCGCCATTGATAGTAAGCGAAACAGTATATATTCCCGGTGTTGTGTATACCTTAAATGGATTGGCGGTTGAAGCAGATGTTGCATCACCAAAGTTCCAGCTAAATGAAGTTGCTTTACCTGACATGTTTGTAAATTGAACACCTTGGCCTTGATAAATTACGGTGCGGTTGGCTATAAAATCTGCGTAAGGATCCATAAATATGTCTGAGGAATAAAGTCCCCTGCCATGTGTTGACACAATTACCATTTTATCTGATGCACGAAGTTTTAACATCGTGCAGCGTGTATTAGCCAATCCAGCATTGCTAGGCTGCCAATCAGTTGTAGAGCCTCGTAAGCTATCGGTGCTCCATACACCTAACTCTGTTGCAATAATTGCCTGCCAAGGTTTAGTAGGGTTAAGCAAAATCCAACGTATCGGCATATCTGGTAAATTCCCATCGCAAGCAGCCCATGTGCTTCCTCCATTTTTTGTTTCCCAAATATTGTTTACCCCATAGTTTGATTGAATGGCTATGATGTGGTTCTCATTTCCTTTTTCAACTTCAATGCAGTTTACATAATTGGTAAATCCGGCTACGCCATTGTTTAAGTGGGTACCATTTCGCATGGTATCAATATTTGCACTATCTACCCTAACAATGCGTCCATTACTCGATCCAAAATATACCCTTCTTGAAACATTTGGTGAGACCGTTACAGCTGAAACCTGAGCGGTAATTTGAGGAACCCGCACAGGGGTGAAACTAGAGCCTGATTGCGGATTGTTCCATCGAAGGTAGTTGTTGGTTGACAATGCAGCATAAAGAAAATTCAACGAGTCATCATAATCGGTTGGATTAATAAATCGACCATTATCGCCATAGCTGGCTCCTGAAAAACTATTGCCTCCGTTAGTGGATCGGTAATAGTTATTGTATACATAAGATGTAAACTGAAACTGAGGTTGATTTTGATCAATATGACAATATGCGCCATCACCACCTGTAACTTCTGTTGTGCTGTTGATACCCGATGTCGTAAAACGATGCGAACCATTATCTTGGGATCCGGCAAGAAAAAATGGGTTGCCGGCTGTAGGATGTATATCACAAGCATAAAACTGTGTGGTGATATAATTTCTTTCTTTGCTTATTATGGATGGGATAGTAGCGTTTGCGTTTTGCGTGCGGTAAATTCCACCGTCATTTAAAAAGTAAAGGATATTGGAACTGCCCGGACTAAACTGGGCGTAATGTTGATCGGCATGCACATTTTGAAATCCAAAACCGCCATACCAATGTGAAACTTGCTGCCATGATGAACCGCCATTAGCTGTTTTAAACAAATCAATTCCTCCAACAAAACACACATTGCTGTTATTAGGGTCCACGGCTATGGATAAATCATACCATGCCTGGTTGCGGCTAAAATCTTTCCATGGATTGCCGGTTCCCGGCACACCCGGATCGGCATCAATAGGATGTGACGCTACCGTATCCCATGTGTTTCCAGCGTTGGTTGATTTTATAATGGCGCTAATGCGACTGGCATTTTCAACCAATCCCCAAATAGTGTTGGTATCATTATTGGCCATTGCAATTTCTATTTCCCTTCGATTGATATATGATGGAATGGGCATTGTATCCCAAGTGTTACCTCCATTAAATGATTTGCGAATATATCCAGTATTTGAACCTCCGGTAGAAACGGTTGCATAATACGTTCCATTGGCTGCACGTTCAATATCATACGCAATGGTTGATGCCGTTCCTAATACCCTTGAAAAAGCAGTTCCCCCATTTACAGATCGGTACAATCCTGTTCGTGTTGCAACAAACAAGGTATCTCCATTTCCGGTTGTATATAATTTTTGACAATAGTGATAACTGCTGTTGTTGGTTGCTGAAAGCTGAGTCCACGTAATTCCTTTATTGGTGCTCTTCCACACCCCAAGTCCCCTAGCGGCATCGCTATTTCCGTTGCCTTCTCCTGTACAGAAATACATGATATTATGATTTGAAGGCGCTTGTGTGATATACGTTACGGCAAGGTTCTGAAACATGTCGTTTACAGGTACCCAATTTGGCTCAGTAGCAGTAATATCGGTTGTTTTCCAAATGCCACCATTCACGCCTGCTGTCCAAATTGTCTTTCGTGAAGTATCGCTCAGGTCAATGCATATGGCACGCGTTCTGCCCCCGCAGTTATTTGGCCCTCTTGATTGCCATTGAATTCCGGGAATGGCTGCTTTGCCGTAAAAACGCTGAATGCTCATCATGTATTTCCAAGCATCCAAAAGCCTTTCATTTGGCACCTCTCCTGTTTCCGGATCCATCATCATTTCGCGCTCTTGTGCCCAAGCCAAGTCAATACGGTCTTTTTTAGGAATCCTGCCTTTGCGTGACTCCATTTTTATATCATGAAACACTTCATAAGGATTTTTGATATCCCCAATTAGTATCACTATGACAGAAATAATTCCAAGTGCAAGAAACCCTATTATGAGAATTTTATTTCGGTTCATTCCATTTTATTCAGTTAGTCAAAGTTATGGATTTATATTAAAATACTGCTTTTGTGAAATGTGTATTAAATGATATGCAAATACTGCATAAAATGAATGGGTATAAACTTGCATCTCTTGTTTTTATTTCTGTCGTTATCTTCACCGGTTGTAAAAAAGACGATAATGATAATTTAGGTACAGTAACAACTGCACCATATAATCCGATTAACCAACTAAAAGGACCGGTTAATGGAAACATCATAGGTAGCTGGTCGCCTATTGAGTCCTACGAACAAAGAAAAATCCAATACCGGCAAAGATACCGTATTTAAAGAGGTGATGCCTGCTTGCGAAACAGATGATCAACTTGTTTTTAATTCAGATAATAAAGCTACATTAATCTTTGGAATGGTAAAATGCGATCCTACAGATAAGGAAGAAAACATTACCATCACATGGAGTTTAAATGCATTGCAAACCAAATTAACCTTAGACTTTATTGGAGAAGAAACCTATCATGTTTACCGTTTAGACAACCAGCGCTTAATAATTGCAAGTACTTATAGAGGTGATATCTTTATAACTGTTTTTAAACGAAACTGATTGCTCCCAATCATTTTTTCACTAATGCTTTGGTTTGATAATCAAATTCATGAGCAAACCTTGCCTTTAAAGCGAAATTGCCTTAGTCATTCAAACTGTTTTAGCCGTATTATTGTTCATTCATCATGGGCAAAAAAACAATTAAAAATATACAGGCAGAAGATGCATTTCTGGAAGTGCTTGGTGCACGTGAGCATAACCTGAAAAATATTGATGTTCGTATTCCCAGAAACAGCCTTGTAACCATCACCGGACTAAGTGGGAGTGGTAAATCTTCCCTTGCTTTTGACACCATTTTTGCTGAAGGCCAACGTAGGTATATGGAAAGTTTTTCTGCCTATGCACGACAATTTATTGGCAATATGGAACGCCCTGACGTTGACAAAATAAATGGGCTTTCACCTGTAATAGCAATCGAACAAAAAACGGTTAATAAAAATCCGCGGTCAACTGTTGGTACCATTACCGAAATATATGATTTCCTCCGTTTATTATACGCAAGAGCAGCAAATGCATATAGCTATGAAACCGGTGAGCGCATGGTGAAAATGAGTGAGGAGCAGATTATTGCTGCCATCATTCAACAATACGAAAACAAAAAAATAGCCGTCTTGGCACCTTTAATCAAAGGGCGTAAAGGACATTACAGGGAACTTTTTGAACAAGTTCGCAAACAAGGATATTCCAAAATAAGGCTTGATGGCGAAATCAAGGACATCACACCAAAGATGCAGGCCGATCGCTACAAAATACACGATATTGAAGTGGTAATTGATAGGCTTGATGCAAAAAAAACTGAGCGATTCAGGTTGAGCGAAAGCATCAAAACTGCGTTGAAAATGGGTAAGGGTATATTGATGGTGGTGGATATGGACTCCAACAAGGCATTCCATTTCAGTAAATTTTTGATGGACCCAAAAAGTGGAATCAGTTATGATGAGCCTCAACCCAATACCTTTTCATTCAACTCTCCCTATGGTGCCTGCCCTGCATGTGACGGACTTGGGGTGAAAAGCGTAATTGAACAGCATAATATTATTCCTGACCCTAAACTTTCCATAAATAAAGGAGGCATAGCTCCGCTTGGCGAACCACGCGATAATTGGACGTTTTTGCAACTGCGTGAAATTGCAAAAAAGCATAAATTTAGCTTTGCCGATGCAATTGAAAAAATAAAACCCGAAGCGATGAATGTTATTTTATATGGAAGTGATGAGCCTATTGTGGTTCCATATACTTATAACAGTGGTTATTCGCAAAACTACAGTACAACCTGGGAGGGATTAATTCCATTCATCACCCGACATTACCATGAAAAAAGCAGCGACTCAGTTGCGCGTTGGGCCGAAGAATTTATGACCGTAGACAAGTGTCCGGAATGTAATGGCGCTCGCCTCAAAAAAGAGGCGCAATACTACCGCATCGGTGATATGAACATCGCGCAACTTTCGGAAATGGAAATCAATGCTTTGGGAAAATGGTTTGAAAGTGTAGAACGTTTTCTTGACGATAAGCAACAAATTATTGCTGCCGAAATAGTAAAAGAAATTCGTAGCCGCATCAAGTTTTTAGTTGGTGTAGGCATCGATTACCTTACCCTTAATTCACCTGCTAGAAGTTTGAGTGGTGGCGAAGCACAACGCATCCGACTTGCTACACAAATTGGTTCGCAACTTACCGGTGTATTGTATATTTTGGATGAGCCAAGCATTGGGTTGCATCAGCGCGACAACAACCGATTGATTGATTCGTTGAAAGAACTGCGCGATGTGGGCAACAGCGTTATTGTGGTAGAACATGATAAAGACATGATGGCTGAAAGTGATTTTATCATCGACCTTGGTCATGGTGCCGGAGTGCATGGCGGACATATCGCTGCGCAAGGGACGTTATCCGACATCATGAAATCTAACTCGATAACGGCTCTTTACTTGAATGGAAAAAAGGAAATAGCCATACCTAAAAAAAGAAGAAAAGGCAATGGGAAAAAACTTGTGCTAAAAGGTGCTACAGGAAATAACCTAAAAAATGTGAGTGCTGAGTTTCCTTTGGGTAAACTGATTTGCGTAACCGGTGTAAGTGGTAGCGGAAAATCAACACTAATCAATGAAACCCTCTACCCTATTTTGCGGCAACACTTTTATGGCTCGCACCAAAAGCCTTTGCCTTACAAAAAAATTGATGGCCTTGAGCATATAGATAAAGTTATTGATATCGACCAAAGCCCAATTGGCCGCACACCAAGAAGCAACCCGGCAACATATGTCGAGGTATTTAGTGATATCCGAAACCTATATTGCAATTTGCCCGAAGCCAAAATAAGGGGCTACAAACCCGGCAGGTTTTCGTTTAACGTAAAAGGTGGCCGTTGCGAAACTTGCCAAGGTGCAGGTATGCGTACAATTGAGATGAATTTTTTGCCCGATGTGCATGTAAAATGTGAAACTTGCAATGGAAAAAGGTATAACCGAGAGACACTTGAAATTCGATTTAAAGGTAAAAGTATAAATGATGTGTTGGACATAAGCATAGAAGATGCTGTAAAGTTTTTTGAAAACACACCTCATATTCTTAGAAAAATTGAAACACTTCATGATGTTGGTTTGGGTTATATAACCTTGGGACAGCAAAGTACCACATTGAGTGGCGGTGAAGCACAACGCGTAAAACTGGCTACCGAACTAAGCAAACGCGATACCGGAAACACTTTTTATATTTTAGACGAACCCACCACCGGACTTCATTTTGAAGATGTACGTGTGCTCTTGGATGTATTGCAAAAACTGGTAGAAAAAGGAAATACCGTTTTGGTAATTGAACATAACCTTGATGTGATAAAGGTTGCCGACTACATTATTGATTTAGGACCTGAAGGAGGAAAATATGGTGGTGAAATTTTGTGTGCCGGTACGCCTGAAGAAGTATGCAAAGAGAAAAAAAGCCACACAGCTTTATTTCTAAAAAAAGAACTAGGCCTTTTGTAATGAAACCTCATCTCTATGTTTCCGCAATTTGATAAATAAAAAATATAGCATCGAATTTGCAGTTAAATTAATACCGTATGAAAAAATTTAGTACACGTTTGTTATTGGGAATACCAATATTATTTGGCTGCAATCAATCCGAAAGTCCACTGCCGGTTGTAAAAACTTTGGATGCCAATCGATACATGGGTACATGGTATGAAATAGCACGACTGCCCAATAGCTTTGAAGACGGCTTACATAATATTACCGCAACCTACAACTTGCGCGATGATGGAAAAATAACCGTTCTCAACAAAGGAATAAATGCTGATGAAACAGCATCACAAGCAGAAGGGATAGCACATATGCCGGATATCAACGAACCTGCTAAACTTAAGGTAAGTTTTTTCAGGCCATTTTATGGAAAATACTGGATCATTGATTTGGATACGTCCTATCAATATGCTGTTGTAGGTCATCCCAATCGTAAATATTTGTGGATACTGGCGCGCACCCCGCAAATGGATAAAGCTGTGTATGAAAAGCTGATTCAACAAGCCGACAAGTTGGGTTTTGATACCACAAAAATGGTAGTTGTAAACCACCGATAGTCAAAAGAATTGAACACCTGGGGATATTTGTGCTTAACAAAAGCAATACAAAGCACTTATTTTCGTGCTAATTCTAAAACCAAAAATGTTATGAAAAAAATAATTTACATCATTATGCTCATGCCTGCTTTGCTGAGTGCTCAGAGCAGAACTAAAAGCAATCCATTCAGCACGCACAAAAAACAAACAAACGAAAATTTTTCTAAAAATCTCGATCACAAACCATTGTCCATAACTACACAATATTGGGATGCCATGAGTTATGACTGGACTGATTTTGCAGATACCACCACCATTACATACAATAATGACGGCCTTCCGCAAACAAAGCATGAACTAAACGTTTCGGGAGTTGAGAATAAAACTACTTACGAATACAACTCAAACGGCAGGCTAACATCAGCCATTCAGCTTGTTAAATTAACCTCACAGTGGGACACAGCGTATATAGAGAACAATATCTATGATGATAAAGGCAATCAAACCTCTCATTCATATATAATGTTTAGTTCTGGGACACCAGTTTTTGAATATAAAAACCAATATGAAAACACATACAATACTGAAAATCAACTAACAGAAAGAATAGAAAAAATTTGGAATGAAGATTCAGCAGATTATGTGAATATGAACAAATGGATACTAACATACAATGCTAATGGAACACCTTCATCTGCTACAATTCAGGAATGGGATGGCTCTGCATTTGTAAACTCATTCAGAGTAAACAATATCGTATGGCAAAGATGGACAGGTTCGATTGACGATATAGAAGATGAGTTTGGTTACGGTTCGTTGCTGAAAAGCAACGATGAGCAAACCTGGAATGGCACTGCATTTCAGCCAAGCGACCGCTTTTCAGCTACCTACGACAGCAAGGAAAACCTTTTGGAAGAAAAATCAGAAGAACTGGTTATTGCCAACTGGGAAATCAGCTTTGCCAATAATTATATAATTACCTACGATACGGATAGCAATATGCTTACCCGCATTTCAGAAGAGTGGAATTCCGATTCTGCCGCGTATCTTTATTCAACCAAAGAAATTTTTGGCGAGCAAAACAATCCCGTTGGTCTGAAAAAGCAAATTTCAACCAGACTGCAAGCTTCTGTTTATCCGAATCCTGCCACAGGTAGCCTGAATATTGATATTCCTTCAGCAACAAACGTTACTGTAATAATTACAAATATTCACGGACAGATAGTTTCGGAAACAAAGATAAACAACGGACACAATCAGATTTCCATTGATGGCATGACATCCGGAATGTATTTCTATTCTATCGCTGATTCAAAAGGCAACACAGCACAAGGTAAGCTGTTGGTTCAATAATATACAGGGATTTACACCCGGTTTCTAAGCCCCGCAAAACGTTGTTTTGCGGGGCTTTTTTGTGAACGCTTAATTTCATTGTGATATTTACCTACTCAAAAACATGCTCTTTTCTTTGCTGAGCTGGCGGAAGTGCGGGTCGTTCAAATCTTTGATGAAACGGATGGCCTCTCCGGTTGATTTCATCTCAGGACCCAATTCTTTGTTTACGCCCGGAAACTTTTCAAATGAAAACACAGGTTCTTTTATCGCGTACCCTTCCAGTTTGCGCTCAAATTTGAAGTCCTTCAACTTGGCCGCGCCCAACATAATTTTGGTAGCAATATTTACATACGGAATTTGGTATGCCTTGGCAATAAATGGCACGGTACGAGAAGCTCTTGGATTGGCTTCAATCACATATACTTTTTCATTTTTGATGGCAAACTGAATATTAAGCAATCCGCGGATATTCATTTTTTTGCCGAGTACAATGGCATATTCTTCCATTTGCTTTTGCACATTGGCACTAAGACTAAATGGAGGCAGTACTGCACTTGAGTCGCCTGAATGAATACCGGCCGGTTCAATATGTTCCATCATACCAATGATATGCACGTCTTCTCCATCACAAATCAAATCTATTTCGGCTTCTTCGGCACGGTCGAGGAAATGGTCAATGAGGCAGCGATTTCCGGGCAAATCACCCAGCAATTCAATCACCGCTTTTTCCAAATCTTCATCATTGATTACAATTTTCATACCCTGACCACCCAACACATATGAAGGACGCACCAATACCGGATAGCCAACTTCTTTGGCCACTTTAATCGCTTCATCTGCATCTTCGGCAACACCATAATTTGGATAAGGAATATTTAGTTCTTTAAGCAAATCACTAAACGTTCCTCGGTCTTCGCTCATGTCCATTTCAGGAAAACTGGTACCAATAATTTTGATACCACGCTCATGTAGTTTTCGGGCCAGTTTAAGAGCCGTTTGACCGCCAAGTTGTACAATGACGCCTTCGGGTTTTTCAAGTTCTATAATCTCCCACAAATGTTCCCAAAATACCGGTTCGAAATACAACTTATCGGCCATATCAAAATCGGTACTTACGGTTTCGGGATTGCAATTAATCATGATGGCTTCGTAACCACACTCTTTGGCAGCCAATAATCCATGCACACAACAGTAATCAAACTCTATACCCTGCCCAATACGATTTGGACCTGAGCCCAACACAATAATTTTCTTTTTATCGCTCACCACACTTTCATTTTCTCCATCAAATGTGGAATAAAAATAATTAGTAGGCGAAGGAAACTCAGCCGCGCAGGTATCTACCATTTTGTAAACACGGTTGATATTCATTTGCTTTCTGAGGGCATACACTTCATCCTCTGTAATATCGGCACCCAATAGGTGGGCAATTTGCAAATCGCTATAACCTTTTTGTTTTAGTTCCACCATCAACTCGTGAGGCATATTGGCCAGGTTAAACCTGCGCACATTGTTTTCGAGCAAAACCATGTCATTGATTTGTGTAAGGAACCAACGGTCGATGCGGGTAATTTTTTCTACAGAAGAAATTGGCATTCCCAATGACAGGGCATCTTTTATGGCAAACATCCGGTCCCAACTGGGCACTTTCAGTTTCTCAACAATATCTTCGAGGTTGCGGCTTTGATAACCATCTGAACCTAGACCATTGCGTTTAATTTCTAATGATTGTGCTGCTTTCTGAAATGCTTCGATAAATGTGCGCCCAATACCCATTACTTCTCCCACTGCTTTCATCTGTAAGCCAAGTTGCTTATCAGCACCACGAAATTTGTCAAAATTCCAACGAGGTACTTTCACAATCACATAATCCAATGCAGGTTCAAAATAGGCCGAAGTGGTTTTGGTAACCGGATTTTTCAACTCATCAAGCGTATATCCGATCGCTAATTTGCTTGCAATTTTTGCAATTGGGTATCCGGTTGCTTTAGAAGCCAATGCGGATGAGCGCGACACGCGTGGGTTGATTTCAATGGCAATGATATCTTCGGTTTCGGGGTCAACTGCAAACTGCACATTGCAGCCACCGTGAAAGTTTCCGATACTGCGCATCATGTGAATGGCCAAGTCGCGCATATGTTGATAGCAAGAATCGCTGAGTGTCATGGCCGGAGCAACGGTAATTGAATCGCCTGTGTGTATGCCCATCGGGTCAAAGTTTTCAATCACACAGATTACGGCAACGTTGTCTGCTTTATCTCGAAGCAATTCGAGTTCATATTCTTTCCAGCCAAACACGGCCTTTTCTACCAGCACTTCGTGTGTAGGAGAAGCTGCAAGGCCGCGTTGCAAAGCGCCATCTAGTTCTTCTTTTTTCCATACAAAACCTCCACCGCTACCGCCCAATGTGTAGCTGGGACGAATCACAATAGGTAAACCCAATTCTTGTGCTATTTCCTTCCCTTCCAAAAACGAGTTGGCGGTGCGACTTGGAGCTACACCTACACCAATTTCAATCATTTTCTGGCGAAACTTTTCACGGTTTTCAACCGTATCAATAGCTGCTATATCTACACCAATCATGCGCACACCATATTTTGACCAGATGCCTAGTTCATCACACTCAATACAAAGATTGAGGGCTGTTTGTCCGCCCATGGTGGGCAATACGGCATCAATTTGTCGTTCCTGCAAAATCTTTTCAATAGAGGCTGCTTCAAGCGGCCACAAATACACATGATCGGCCAGGCTGGGGTCGGTCATAATGGTGGCGGGATTGCTGTTGATAAGCGAAACCTCTATTCCTTCTTCGCGCAAGGAGCGCACGGCTTGGCTGCCTGAATAGTCAAACTCGCAGGCTTGCCCAATGATGATGGGGCCACTACCAATAATAAGAACGGATTTAATGCTTGGGTCTTTGGGCATGGGTATAGCTGTTATGGGTAAAAATTGGGCAAATTTACACGAATTCGGCAGACTAGCTAAGGCTGTGAATAATTAATGCAAACAAGGTGAGCTGGGCTTCAGCCCGCCTCAATTCATGAATCAGATTTTAAATTGGAAATTTGCATTGCATCGGGCTTGAGCCCGATGGGATAAAATGCAAATGAAAGCAGAACCGACTTTAGCCAAAAAACTTGGGATCATCTATCTTTCTTATCAAAATTAAATGGCTTAACTTTCTGCCGTGCAACAATGGCTGTTTACTTATAAGCATTCCCCCATTACGTATTACCGTTTTGGTAGTGGAAAAAACTATATGGTGGCGTTTCACGGATATGGTCAAACAGGTGCTGAATTTGCTTATTTTGAAGAAATACTTGGAAAACATTTTACGGTAATAGCCATTGATTTTTTCTGGCACGGAAAATCAGAGTGGCGTGAAGAAGCTGATTTTACCGAAACCGATATGCGCGACATTGTGATTGGTATTGCAAGACAGGAAAAGATAGTGGCACGTAAATTTACCATCTGTTCGTTCAGTATGGGGGCACGCATGGCAAGGGCGCTGGTGCGTACGTTTCCCGAACGTATTGAGCGCATTGTTTTTATTTCTCCGCCTACGTTCATCTTCAATCGCTTTCTAAATTTTACCACCGGTACATGGTTTGGGAGTAGCGCATTTCGCTATTTTGTAAACAACAACGAACATTTGCTGTGGTGGGTCAATTTCCTCCATAAATACAAAGTACTTAACCGCTCAGTGAAAATATTTTCTTCAAAATTTATTGGCAACAAAGCACGTCTTGAGAATGTATATAAAACCTGGTATGCACAACGCAGGCTTCGTACCAATTTTAACACATTTGCAAAACTAGTAGATGCATATGGCATAGAAGTGGTGTTGATTGCGGGTAAAAATGACCATATCACGCCACCCCATCAAATGATACGGTACATCAAAAAACTGAAAAAGCGCAGGCTGTTTGTGATTCCTAAAAAGCACGAATTGCAAACACCTGAAACCAAAATTATTTTCAGAAAACTATTCAAAGACTAAACAGCATTTGCCACAAGTTTGCCTGCAGAAAACTCGAGCATCATTTGCTCAATGATGTGTGCAGTATCATCGGGATAATGAATATCCGCAGGCTTGCCAAATTCAATCCAGTTCTTAAGTTTTTCGATAAAATTCTCATCAATTTTTGAAACCACCGTTACTCCAATATCTTTCATGGATTGCGCATTGCACAATTGCTCGTATTGATTGTGCATGGGAATAGCCATTACTTTTTTCTTCAGGTATATGGCCTCTGCAGGACTTTCAAACCCTCCGGCTGTAAGCAGTCCATCGCTATTGGCTAGGCTTTGCGTAAAAGCTTCACTGTTTACGGGCGTAATATGAATATTGCCAACTGTTTTTTCTACTTTGGTATGTTTTGAAAATACCTGCCACTTGATATCGGGTATATGCGAAAACTGACGAATCAATATCTCATCGCCATGTGCGGGTAAATACACGGTAATGTGACCAAGATTTTTGGAATCAAGTTTTCTCACATCTGCCCTGATAACGGGTGTTTGAATAAATGAATCGTAGGATTTGAAGTGAAATCCGATTTTCTTACTTGTTGGTGCATAATACTTAAATACCGATTCGGCAAAAGCATCAATTTTCTCAGGACGTGGTGTATGTTCTGATAAATATGCAGCCTGATGGCTGAGCGATATACTGGCTTTTCCTTTGATGCGGCAAGCCCAAGCCGTTACTGGTTCAAAATCATTGACAACGATATCATATTGATGTACAGGAAATGTGTAGATATCGGTGAAAAAATGAAATGGCCTGAATCGTTTCACACTATCAATGATATCAACACCCCCGTTTTTTCCGAACGTATATCCAATGCCTTTCTTTTTGTATTTTATCAGATACGGCAATTGCACTTCTGCTTGGTGTCCGCTAACCAACACGTCTACTTCTCCATAATTTAGTAAGTGAGGTAATACTTCGCGAGCCCTACTGATATGTCCGTTGCCTGTTCCCTGAACAGCAAATAAAATTTTCATGCGTTAATTGATTTTTTGAATGTTGGGTGATGAATCAAGCAGTACGAATGCTTATTTTGTCTATATTTACGATGCTTTGATACAATAACTCCATGGCCGGAAGCTTTACTTGCAACTCTTCTTCTTCTGTTGCTTCTTCCGTTTCCTCAGCATGATGGTACATGGTCCATTTTCCTTCATTGTATTCAAGTGCAGTCAGGTTTTCAATCCAGTCGCCTGAATTGAGGTATGTAACTGATCCGTTTTCTGAATGTATTTCTTTTATTGCCGGCTGATGTATATGTCCACACACTACGTAGTCATATTGGTTGTCAATGGCAATATCTACAGCCGTTTGTTCAAAATCATCAATAAACTTTACGGCTTGCTTAACCGAATTTTTCACCTTTTTACTAAGCGATACTTTGCCTTTTCCCATAGCTTCGCTTATTTTATTTACCACACTGTTGATGAGAATAAGTGTATCATATCCCACAGCGCCAAGTTTGGCCAGCCATTTTGAGTGTTTCATGGTAATATCAAACACATCGCCATGAAATATCCATGCTTTTTTACCATCCAAGTTCAACACCAATTTATCTAGTATTTCCAGTTTCCCCATTTTAAAATCGGTAAACTTTCGTAGCATTTCATCGTGGTTTCCGGTAAGGTAATACACTTTGGTATCAGAACTAAGCATTTTAAAAATGCGTTGCACTACTTTCATATGCGAATCGGGCCAATAGCGTTTTTTAAACTGCCAAATATCAATGATATCACCATTGAGGACAAGAATCTCAGGGTCTATTGATTTGAGGTATTTGTTGACTGCTTTCGCTTGACAACCAAATGTTCCGAGGTGAATGTCAGACAATACGGCCAATTTGATTTTTCGCTTGGTCATGCTTTAAAATTAATTGAAGCAAATCAAGCCTAACCAAGTGACCAATAGGTTAGCCCGAAGTTATGATAAAGTTAATGCCCCTTGTTTGCACACATTTCGTTGTGTGTAAACACACCCGTGCGTGCAAAAAACTATTCCTCTTCTATGGCTTCTAATTCGTCTTCTTCCGTCTCGAAAGCATCTCCTACTTCAATCCACTCATCCGTTTCTTCATCTTGAAACACGATTTCACTATCAAAGGTGTGTATGCACACATCATCCTCGTCATTAAACCAAATGCACTCAAGGTGGTTATTTGATAGGATATTGGAGATGGTCATTAAGGGACCACCTGAATTAAGGCGTACTGTGTCGCCTTTCGAAAAAATGATTGTGTTTTCCATAATTGACTTGTAATTATAAGTTAATTACAATAGTCAGCAGAGCATGTTATTCTATGGCTATGCAGAAGTGAAATTATCACTAAGATTTTGTATGTTCAACGTATCTTTTCATGATGATACGGAACCAATAGGTAAATCTCTCTGGTTGGGTTCTGATTTCTTCCATCAATTTGTCAATCTTAATCCATCGGTATGCAGCTACTTCGTTTTTATTTGTTTCTGGCTCTTTATCATGACGTCCTACATACACAAAGTCAAGTTCGTGTTCGGTAAGTCCATTATCTAATGGCGCATGGTAGATGAAGTTGAACAATTCGGTTAGCTCACAATCAAATCCCATTTCTTCTTTTAATCTGCGATGAGCTGCATCAATAGTTTCTTCATTATCACGTGGATGGCTGCAACAGGTATTGGTCCATAATCCGGCTGAATGGTATTTTCCTAAAGCTCGTTGTTGCAATAGCATCTCATTTTTACTGTTAAATACCAGTACTGAAAATGCCCGGTGCAACAATGCTTTTTGGTGTGCTTCTTGTTTTTCCATCACCCCAAGCCTGTTGTTATTTTCATCAACCAATATCACATATTCGGTGCTATTCATGAATATGTTTTAATTGCATGATTTCGGCATGTGTTAGTCTGTTACTTACCAATAAGTATGCAACAATTCTTTTACGTAAGTCGCGGTCTTTAACCTCAGGTAGGTGTTGCAATAAACATTTTTTATCCGCTTCAATGTTTGTGTTGTATCCTAAGAATGCCGGAGTATTGCACTGAATTGACAGGCGGAGGTAATACAATTCTATAACCTTTGGATATTTGTTTATTAAGCCGTCTAGTTGCGTTTTTCCTTTTTGAAAGGTTTCATACTTTGAAAAGGGATTGAAATAATACTTCGCCATCATTATCTGCATTGCTGCAGCATAACCTGCCATCTGTGGTGATTCGCTTACACGTGGTTGTAAATAATTTAGCAGTGAAGTTGCTGTTTGTTCGTTTATAGCTGCTTCTTCATATTGCGTCCTTACTTTTACCAATTCAGTTATTGCAGTTTCAAACGACATAATCATGGAAATAATCAATAACATTGTTTAAAGCAAATTGAAACTGTGTTTGATATAAGAGCCAAAAAACAAGACATACTTTTGCTTATCTGGAATTCGCACCCGTTCAGACATGATTTGTTGTGGTTGTAAATTCATTATTTTTCGCAACAAATTAGAATAATAAATGTAAGCAACATATACCCCAAATCGAGCATCTCTAGGCAACATTTTTATTCCTTCATATGCAATGTCAAACTCACTTTGAATGTCGCTTTCAATCTCTTTTTTTATCTGATTATTCAATTCATTTTGCTGCAATTGCGGAAAATATATGCGCCCCAATTGTTGCGTATCTGCTTTATAGTCTCTCAAGAAGTTAATCTTTTGAAAGGCTGATCCTAATTTCATGGCAAAAGGCTTCAATCGCTCATACTGATCTTCGTTTCCTGCAACAAATACTTTCAAGCACATTAATCCTACCACTTCTGCCGAACCCAAAATATATTTTTCATACAAAGATTGGTCATACGCATGGTCTTCTAAATCCATTTCCATGCTATATAAAAAAGTATCAATTAATTGGTGATCTATTTTATATTCATTTACAATCTGCTGAAAAGAGTTTAGTATTGGATTTAAGCTAATGCCTTGCGCAATTGCTTTGAAGGTATCTGCTTTAAAATCAGCCAACAGTTGACGCTTATCATAGCCATGAAATGTGTCAACAATTTCATCTGCGTATCGCACAAATCCATAAATGGCATAAATAGGGTTATGGAATTTTTTGGCCAAAAAACGAATACCCATTGAGAATGAAGTACTGTATTCTTGGGTAACCATTTTGCTGGTTCGAAAAGATAAATCGTCAAATAATGCTTTCATGTTATCTCTTTTACATGTGTTCTTTTTCGATAAGGTTGGCTACTACATTTCCACTGATAATGCTAGGTGGCACCCCAGGACCGGGTACAGTTAATTGCCCTGCAAAATAAAGGTTCTTTAATTTTTTGCTTTTTATTCTTGGCTTTAGAATTGCAGTTTGCATAAGCGTGTTGGCGAGTCCGTATGCATTTCCTTTAAATGCGTGGTAGTCACTAATAAAATCACTCATGGCATAGGCGCGTTTGTAAACTACATGTTCCCGAATAGACTGCCCAGTATGTTTTTCAAGCCTGTCTATAAGTATATCAAAGTAGGATGCTTTTACTTCTTCTGAATCAGTAAGTCCTGGTGCAGTTGGAATGAGCAAGAATAAATTCTCCATGCCCGCAGGCGCTACCGAATCATCTGTTACACTTGGCACCGATGCATAAAATAATGGTGCGGTAGGCCATTGTGGTTTTTTATAAATTTCTTCGGCATGAACCGTAAAGTCTGTATCGAAAAAAAGATTATGATGTCTTAGGTTTTTAAGTTTCTTGTTTATGCCTAAATAGTATAACAAACTTGATGGTGCCATTTTGCGATTTTCCCAGTATGATTCCGTATAAGTTCTATCTGAAAGTTGCAATAATTTTTGGTCGATGTGGTGGTAATCACCTGCACCTACAATAAAATCTGCAGTAAAAACTTTTCCATTTGTACAATGAACGTTGCTGACTTTTCCATTTTTACTTTCAATTTGTGTCACCTCATGGTCGAGCAAAATATTTACACCCTGTTTTTCGGCAATTTTGGTAAAAGCCTTGATGATATTGTGCATACCGCCCATAGGATACCAAGTTCCCAGGCTCATATCGGCATAATTCATCAAACTATACAATGCAGGCGTATCAACGGGCAATGCCCCAAGAAACAAAATAGGAAATTCGAGCAGTTCTACCAGAAATGGATGATTTACAAATTGTCGCACGTGTTTTTTCATGCTCGTAAACACATCCATTCTCACCAATCCGTACAACAAACGTGAGTCAGCAAACTCTGTGAGACTAAGGCTTGGTTTATACACCAAATCATTGATACCAACTTTGTACTTATATGCGGCTTCTTCCAGAAATTTGCGCAACCTGAGCCCGCTTCCGGGTTCGTATTTTTCGAATAAATTTTCGAGCTCCTGCATGTTTGCAGGTATATCCACACCCTGTCCGTTTTTATCAAATACCCTGTAACTTGGATTAAGCCTCACCAGGTTGTAAAAATCGGAAGTGGTATAACCAAAATCATTGTAAAATTTTTCAAACACATCGGGCATCCAATACCAACTTGGACCCATATCAAACTTAAATCCTTGGGCAGTAAACTCACGAGCACGTCCACCTGCCATATTATTTTTCTCGAGCACAGTCACGCCAAACCCCTTTTTTGCAAGGTAGGCTGCGGCAGAAAGGCCCGCAACTCCAGATCCGATGACTATAACTTGTTTAGGCATTTATTTATCAAAGTTAAACCAATATGTAACAAATCATGTTAAATATAGTTTCTGCATTGTCAAAATTCAAGGATAAATCCGAACGTTGGCAAAAATGTGTCGTTGAAGTTTTGGCGGATAAACGGCACACCATTCGAACCGTCAATACGGATGGGTTGCCCATCAGTTGTAGCCCAACCACTGTTGTCATCCGTGCGTTTAAACAGGTAATCAGGATAAGCCGGACTCTTGTATCTTGTAATGTTTACAATATCAAAAAACACATCTAATGTTATGCGTTTAAAATTCCATTTCTTATCTACCCTAAAGTCTACTTGGTTGAAGCTTCCCAAGCGTTGTGTGTTTAGTTGGTTAAAATCTGGAATACCCACACCGGTGATCAGGTAATTTTCACGAGAAGCTTGTTCGTTAAATGGTGTATACGGTGAGCCTCCAGCAAAGCGATACTTTACCCCGACTTCCCATCCTTTTTTAAATTTATATCCGGCAATTAATGACAACAAATGGCGGGTGTCCCATGCCGATGGAGCAAATTTTCCATTGGCTCCACTAAACTCACTATAGAAAAAGGTGTATGAAACTGTGGCAAAAATATTTTTAGCCAGCTTTTGTTGCACAAACATTTCCATACCATATGCCCGACCTTTGCCATTGCTGTTTACAGGTTCATTGCCAACGGCACCAAAATTGGTTCCCTCGTTTGCCAACGAAATTCCTGTAAGCACCGATACCGGATAGTTGAAATATGACTTATAAAATCCTTCGATGGTAACACGTGTGTTTTTTGCTGGCAACAATTCAATACCCGCTACATAATGATCAACCCCGATATAGTCTGATGATTTATTTACATACTCACCGGCATCACTCCTAAAACCTAAAACAGTATAGGTTGGCAACCGGTAATAGCGCCCCACTGAGGCATTGATATTTAGTATGGAGGTAACGGCATAGCTACCAGAAATGCGTGGTGAAAACGTACGCCAAAATTCGTTTCCTTGTGCCATGTAGGTATTACCATCCATACGCAAACCCAGTGTTATTGTAAGCCTATCATTGGCCATTTTGCGAGATACATCACCATGAATTCCATAACGGAAAAACTCAATAGCTGAATTGAAATTGAACCGTTGTGGTGGGGTGCTCACATTTCCTGCCGAATCAAGCTCAGCATTGCTAATTACGGTAAAGCCATTGTTGTTAAACTTCACATACTGAAATACGCCACCATAACTGTAGCGCCATTTTCCGCTATACTTTTTCACATCCAGCCTGAACTTGTTTTCTATTTCTTGAGATACAATTTCCTGTGTTTGATAATTTCGGTCGTTGGTACGTCCATCTGCAAAACGTGAGATTTTATTTTCGAACATATTGCGGCTCATTGAAAAATTAAGGTACCCATTTTGAATACGTCTTTTTAAAACACCTCCGATTGTATAATTCCATTGGTTAATTATGGGTGTTGAATTCAATACATAAATATCTTCGGGAGTTGAATTTTTGGTGGTTGCAAAACTGAATTGATCAATAGCTCCAACACCCAATGTGGTAAGCGTAGTTTTATCGTTAATTTTAGTGGTCGTTTTATACTGAAAATCCCAATAATCGGGCCTGATAGGCAGATCAAGAAAACTAAATAAAAACTGTAAGTAACTTCTTCTGGCAGAAAGCAAATAGGTTGTATTTTTAGTTAACGGTCCGTCAAGTGTTAGGCCAAACTCCGATGCACTTAGCCTTACGTTACCTTGTAAGCGCTCCCTGTTTCCGTCACGTTGTTTGAAATTCAAAACAGAAGAAAGTGTGTTGTCAACCCCAGCAGCAAAACTGCTTGAATTAAGGGTTACGTCTTCAATAAACGAAACATTGAGTATGCCTTGTGGGCCTCCAGCAGCGCCTTGTGTACTAAAGTGATTGATAACTGGAATTTCAATGCCATCTAGGTAAAATACATTTTCGCCCGGTCCTCCTCCTCGAATCAATATATCATTTCTAAATGCTCCACCACCCGTATTCCCACCCACACCAGGTAGCGCTTGTATTACACGGCTAATATCAAAGTTTCCTCCGGGATTACTTTTAATTTCTTCGGCAGTAAGGCTCTGTACAGAAAGTGGTGATTCCGCTTTTTTGCCAAAAGTGCGGGTAGTAATTACGACCTCATCTAATTTCTTTTGCTCTTCTTCCAGTTCAACATTAAAGGTGAGAATATTACCTGTGTTCACTACAATATTGTAGAGCACTTTGGGTTCATAGCCAAGATACTGAAATTTCAGGTTATATGTTTTAGGCGGTATATTAGCTATCCTGAATCGGCCTTCGGCATCAGTTTGCGCTCCTAGGGAAGTGCCTTCAAGTAAAACCGTAGCACCGATAAGCGGCTCTTGTGATTTACGGTCTAGCACCTTGCCTGTGATGATACCCGTTTGGGAAAATGCTGTAAAAATTGAGGTAACAATAAAACCAAATGTGATAAGTATATGTTTCATTTGTACAAAATTGTACAAGTATAGACAAACATTGTACATAATTGTTTTAAATATTATTAATGAACAACACAAAGCATATAGCCGAACTGATACAGCTGTTTGAAAAATTTGAACACACCACGCAACAAGCTGATGTAAATAGCTTTATTGCATGGGCTGCCCGTGAGAGACAGGTTGGTACAGCCATAAAAATAGGCGCGGCCGATTTGCATGCAAATGAAAAGGTGGAAGAAACCGATGTGAGCATCAGCATATTGCTAAGTATGCTCAATAAATACGCGAAGGCTTACAGCAAAACCGCTATGACCGGACTTCCCCTCAGCACACCAGAAGAATTTGGCTACATGGCAAGACTTTCAAGCTTTCACGAAATGCCCAAAACCGAACTGGCCACGAGTGGCATGGAAGGCAAAACCACGGGAATGGAAATGGTAAACCGCCTTATGGCAAACGGCTTGATTAAAGAAAAAATAAACCCGGGAGATAAGCGCAGCAAGCTGGTGCACCTTACGCCCAAAGGCCGAACTATTCTGGCCGAGTGTTATATCAGAATGGGGAAAGTGGCTACGTTTGTATCGGCCGACCTGACCAAAACCGAAAAGCAAACCCTCAAGAAAATATTGTTGAAACTAGAAGCTTACCACAAAATGAATGAAGCCGAAATTGAAGTAGCTTTGTTAAACAGCATTTCATGAAATCAGAAAAAACAATCATCATTGGCTCCGGTATAGCAGGTTTGGCAGCTGCGGTTAGGCTCGCAGTGGCAAAACATGAAGTACATGTGTTTGAAGCCAACGCATATCCGGGAGGCAAACTCACCGAAATAAGTGCGAACGGTTACCGCTTTGATGCCGGTCCTTCGTTGTTTACATTGCCCCAACTGGTAACCGAATTGTTTGAACTTGCAGGACGTAATCCACGCAATTATTTTCAGTACATACAGCTCGAAAAAGCCTGTAATTACTTTTATGAAGATGGCACCCGTTTTACTGCATACCACAACCGCGAAAAATTTGCAGAAGAGCTTAAAAACAAACTCGGCATTAAAAATGTGGAGGCCGTGTTTAGCCAACTAGATAAAGCCTCATTTCGTTATCGCATTACCACACCCATATTTATAGAATACAGTTTGCACCGGCTTAAAAATTATACCAATCTGCAAACGTTGAAAGGGGTGTTGAATAGCATGAAGCTAAACCTATTTAGCACCATGAATGAGGAGAATGAAACCGAAATTTCAGACAAACGATTGGTGCAATATTTCAACCGCTTTGCTACCTACAATGGCAGCAGTCCTTATATGGCACCTGCATTGCTTAATATGATACCACACCTTGAGCATAATATTGGTACATTTTTTCCCATAAAAGGTATGCACGATATTACACAAAGCATTTATAACCTAGCTATGGAATTGGGTGTAAAGTTTCATTTCAATTCTCATGTTACAGAAATTGTAACCGAAAAAAACAAGGTAAAAGGCATCCGCACAGGCGATGAATTTCATGCTGCTGATATCGTTATAAGCAATGCCGACATTCATCCCACCTACCGCAAGCTGATGCCCAAACACAAACATCCCGAAAAAATTCTGGCACAAGAAAAATCTTCCTCAGCACTTATATTTTACTGGGGTATCAACCGCACATTTCCCGAACTTGATTTACACAATATCCTTTTCAGTGCCGATTATGAAACCGAGTTTGACTGTATTTTTAAGCAGAAAAATATTTATAAAGACCCAACTATCTACATCAACATTACCTCCAAATACAAAACTGATGACGCACCAACAGGTTGCGAAAACTGGTTTGTGATGATAAACGTGCCCAACAACAGCGACCAAAACTGGGATGAATTGATTGGAGAAGCACGAAAAAATATTGTGGCTAAAATAAACCGTCTGCTTAAGTGCGATATTGATAAACATATAGCTTCAGAAGAAATACTGGAGCCACGTACAATTGAGAGCAAAACTTCATCATTTGCAGGTGCATTGTATGGCAATGCCAGCAACAATAGATATGCAGCATTTTTGCGACACAAGAATTTTTCATCCGATATCAAGGGGTTGTACTTTTGTGGTGGAAGTGTACATCCCGGAGGCGGTATTCCGCTTTGCCTCAACAGTGCCAAAATTGTTGCCAGGTTAATTAAAGAAGATTTATCATAATGACTTTGCAGTAAATTGTCTGAAAAGTTATGATTGGAGACTCGTTGCATTTGGGCGAATATTTGTAAACTTGCAGCCAAATATGTTATCAAGTAAAGAAAACAAGGCAATAGCCATACTCATTATCCTTTATGCTGTTGGCATCGGGGGTATGTTGTTGGGTTATGAAGGAATATTGAAACTCACACCCATTAACCTGATTGTAAGTGTAGGTATCATGTTTTGGTTTCATCCGCAAGCCGATAGGCGCTTGGTTCTTTATGCTGGCATCGTATTTTTTTCAGGATTTATTATTGAGTGGGCCGGTGTGCGCACAGGAAAAATTTTCGGTCAATATTTTTATGGAGAAAACTTAGGTATCAAATTGTTCGACATACCGCTGATTATTGGCGTAAATTGGATTATGCTAAGTTATGCGAGCATGCAGGTGGTTCATAAGTTATTTGGCAAATTCTCTATACCTAATCCTGAACTCATTCATGCTTTTATTGGAGCTATTTTGATGGTTGCGGTCGATGTACTTATTGAAGCTATATGTGGAAGACTTGACTTTTGGTATTGGAAGGACCAAATTCCTCCGCTTCAAAATTACAGTGCATGGTTTACGTTTTCTTTTGCTTTCAACTTTTTATACAAGCGCCTACAAATAAACTCGGGCAATCGCGTTGCAGTGGCTTTGTTTATTATTCAGGTGGTGTTTTTCCTTGGTTTAAACTTACATTTTGCCCTCAAAGGGTAGAACAAAAAATATATGGTGTTGTTCTAATAGTATGGAAATAGTTATCAATACAGGTTTAGTTATTGCCACCTTCTTCTTCATGGAGTTTATGGCTTGGTTTGCACACAAATTTGTGATGCACGGTTGGTTATGGTACCTGCACAAAGACCACCATCAGGTTGAGCCTGGTTTTTTCGAGAAAAATGACGCCTTCTTTCTCATTTTTGCAGTGCCTAGCGCTTATTGCTACATGTCAGGATTGATGGCTGGCGGAGATTTTCGTTTATATATTGGTATTGGTATTTCGCTGTATGGATTATGTTATTTTTTGGTTCATGATATCATCATTCATCAGCGCTTTAAAATATGGACCCACTGGAATAACCGCTACGTGCGTGCCATTCGTAGGGCACATAAAATGCATCACAAACACTTGGGCAAAGAGCATGGCGAAAATTTCGGGATGCTGATAGTGCCGCTCAAATACTGGAAAGACCCTAATACCACTAAATAATAAACGTACAAAATGTCGTTATACGCCTGGCTTATGTTTGCTTCATTTATCGGACCTTTTGCCCTGAGTTTTGATAAGAAAGTTGCATTTTATAAAAGTTGGGGGCCACTTTTTATCGGAATACTACTCAATGGAATCATTTTTATTTTATGGGATGGATGGTTTGCGCGCACGCATGTGTGGGGATTTAATACAGATTATGTTTGGGACATTTTTATTAATGACTTGCCACTTGAGGAGTGGAGTTTTTTTGTAATCGTTCCCTATGCCAGTGTGTTTATTTATGCCTGCCTCAAGGCATATATGCCTAAGCAACCATTAGAAAAAATAAAGCACCACCTCACGCTATTGTTTCTTTTATTCACATTTATACTTGCACTATTTAATTCAGACAAAACGTATACATTTTGGAATTGCTTTATCGCTTCAATATTGCTATTGATACATTATCTTTTTCTGAAGCGCGATTGGATGGGATATTTTTGGCTTGCCTATTTTATTCACCTCATCCCGTTTTTTATTATCAATGGTATACTTACGGGAATGGCCACCCCGGAGCCTGTGGTGTGGTACAATAATGATGAGAACTTGGGTATTCGCTTAGCAACCATTCCTATTGAAGATTGCATTTATGCGCTAACTTGTCTGCTATTGCCTATTACGGTGATGGAGTGGTTGATGGTAAGGAGGAATAATCTAATCTAAAAAAAATATGTATAATACAGTTCATTGCAATAGAATATTAAAAAGAGTAAGTATCTATTTTTTATTCTTAACTTTAATAGTTACTTCAGTTAATAGCCAGGATTTGACTACAT
>CAYSBE010000003.1:0-33813 GCA_964429245.1 uncultured Bifidobacteriaceae bacterium
ATGGCTTTAAATGTTTTGTCGCATCCTGTAAATGTTGCATCCGCTTCGATAATATTGTCTTCAGTTTCTTTTTTCAATTCCTCCCACAATGCGGCATCAAAATTTTTCCAACGGTGAAAACCAAATTCTTTTCGCAAATGATTGGGAGGAATATTTCGGGCATACAAGGCTGCTTCAATTAGTAATGTGCCGCTACCACACATGGGGTCAACGAAGTTGCCTTTTCCATCCCATCCGGTAAGCAATACCATACCGGCAGCAGTTACTTCATTGATGGGAGCAAGCGTATTTTCGCCTCGGTAGCCTCTTCGGTGTAGTGATTGAGCCGAGCTATCCAATGAAATGGTTACATCATCTTTAAATATATGAACATCTAGACTTAAATCCGGTGTGGTGAGGTCCACGCTTGGCCTGCGACCGTATTTGTCTCTAAAACCATCAACAATGGCATCTTTGGTTTTTTGCGAAACATATTGGGAATGGTTAAAAAACACAGATTTTATACTGCTGTGTATGGCTAATGTACCATCTACATCAAGGTATTTGTCCCAATCAATTCGCCTCACTTCTTCGTAGAGTTCTCGTTCATTTTCTGCCCTAAATTTTTCAATTGGAATGAGTACTTTCAGTGCAGTGCGTAGGTGCAGATTGGCTTTATACATTGTTTTTAAGTCGCCTTCAAAACTTACGGCCCTATTATGTGCCTCTACATTTTTTGCACCAATGGCATTCAACTCGTTTACCAGTACTTCTTCAAGCCCGTACTGCGTTTTGGCTACCATTTTAATCACTTGATTGAGCATATTTTCGTTTACTATTCAAGCAAATCTAAAAGAATATTGGCGCTATATTTATATTCGCCTCCTTAATTCTCAAGATAATGAACATATTATTGATAGGGTCGGGTGGTAGAGAGCATGCATTTGCGCTTCAATTGGCAAAAAGTGATGCATGTGAAAAATTATTTACACTTCCCGGAAATCCGGGTACAGCTGCCTTGGGAATCAATGTGCCTTTAAACCCACTCGACTTTGCCATTGTTGGCAAGTTTTGCGTTGATAATGATATCAAATTAATCATTGTTGGTCCTGAAGAACCACTTGTGAAAGGTATGCGGGATTATTTTGAAGCAGATAATTTTTTAAAAAACATACCGTTTATCGGTCCCGGTGAAAAAGGTGCCATACTGGAAGGCAGCAAAGATTTTAGCAAGGCTTTTATGCAAAAGTATGGTATTCCTACTGCCGCTTATCGCACCTTTACCTTTGAAAGCATACACAGTGGCATTGACTATGTAAAACAACATGAATTACCTGTAGTGCTCAAAGCAGATGGACTTGCAGCCGGAAAAGGAGTATTGATTTGTGAATCCAATGATGACGCTGTTACTGAATTGGAAGCCATGATAAGAGAACAAAAATTTGGCAAAGCAAGTAGCAAGGTAGTTGTAGAGCAATTCTTGAAAGGAATTGAGCTTTCTGTTTTTGTACTTACTGATGGAACACATTACAAAATCTTGCCTTCGGCCAAAGATTATAAACGTATAGGAATTGGTGAAACCGGACTTAACACAGGTGGCATGGGAGCTGTATCGCCTGTACCTTTTGCTGGTGCAGAATTTTTGAAAAAAGTAGAAGAGCGTATTGTAATTCCAACAGTCAACGGATTAAAGAAAGAAGAAATTCATTATGTTGGTTTTATATTCATAGGATTGATGAACGTTGATGGAAATCCTTATGTGATTGAGTACAATTGCCGAATGGGTGATCCTGAAACAGAAGTGGTGCTGCCGCTCATTGAAAATGATTTAGTGGCATTGATGCATGCAGCCGGATCGGGTAAATTAAATGAAGTGACATTAAAGGTATCGCCTAAAACTGCTGTAACGGTGATGCTTGTTTCAAAAGGATATCCCGAAGCTTACGAGAAAGGGAAAGCCATTACTGGAATGGATAACATCACTGACTCAATAGTTTTTCATGCAGGAACAAAAACGGATGACACGGGCAAGTTAGTTACAAATGGCGGAAGGGTGCTTTCCATTACTTCTTTCGGTCAAACTATTTCTGAAGCAGCAGCCAAATCATTTCAGTCGGCTGAACTGATATCGTTTGATGGAAAATACTACCGGTCAGATATCGGATTTGAATTTAAATAAAAAAGTCCGCCATAGGAAAGCGGACTTTACATCATCTAAAAAGAGCAGAGGATTTATAGTGTGTTTTTACCTATTAATCCAAAAGTGTATTCGGCATTTGTGTATTTGTATCATCCCACTTTGACTTTAGATTTTTAACCATTATGGTCATTTCGTCTATGTTGTCAAAGTCGAGTAACACCGTGTCGAAATACTCGAATAATTGTTGTTGTAATTCCATATAATTGTTGTTGCCTGTCATTTGATGTGGTAAAGGTAGAGGGAGTAGCTCTCCCGTGTCAATAGTATAAAGACTACTTTTTGAAAACAGTAATGCATAAAAGTTATAACTATCTGATAAACAGGAGTAAAAAATGAACAATTCGAATAAGATAACTGTAGCAATTGCCGATGACCAGCAAATTTTTAGAAAAGGGGTGATGGTTTCACTTGCTGATTTTGAAGATTTACAATTTGTAACCGAGGCATCAAATGGAACAGAAATGATTGCATCGTTAAAATACGTTCGACCGGATGTCGTTTTGTTGGATATGCGCATGCCTGATATGGATGGAGTAGCGGTGTGTAAAGTCATAAAAAATGAATATCCTCAAATTCATGTCATTGGCTTATCGGTATATGACCACTATCATTATATAAGCAGTTTGTTTGAAGCAGGTGGAAGTGGTTATCTTTTAAAAGATGCAGATCCACATGAAATATACGAGGCCATCAAAACCGTGGTCATAGATGGTGCTTATATTCATGAAAATTCTTCTATCAAATTAATTCAACGATTAATTGATATGAATCATCCATCCGTTTATTTTGTTCCGCAAGATGCAGTGCCTTTGCGCGATGTTGAAATTGACATACTTAAATTGATTGCACAAGAAAAAACCAATCCAGAGATTGCCGAATTACTTGATTTAAGTAAACGCACCGTAGATAAGTACAGATTGGATCTCTTGACAAAAGTTGGTGCAAAAAATACAGCAGGGTTGGTTACTTATGCCATTAAAAAAGGCATTATCATGGTGTAGGAATTTGTATGCTTACACGGAGTCCTTTGCCAGGTTCACTTATAAACTGTGCATCACCACCGGCAATCTTCACCCTGCTTCGTATATTTTGCAATCCAATTCCTTTTTTGATGTTTTCATCTGATAATTCAAAACCTACCCCATTATCGGTATAGGTAATTGAATAAGTATTTTCTATATAACTAAATTCAATTTCCACAAGAGATGCATTTGCATATTTTATGGTATTATTTAACAGTTCATGAATAACACGATACAACATCAGTTCACTATTAAATGGCAATCGAGTGGTATCCGAAAAAGCAACCTTAATTTTTAACGTGCTATTTGCTGAGATTTTAGTTGCAAGCTCTTCTGTTATGATTTGAAGGCCCATGAGCTCCAATCCGGGGGGTATTAAATTATGGGCAATTCTTCTGGCGCTTGCCATCGATTCATCAATGGTATCCCGCACAGTTGTGGCCTTATCTTTAAGCGTTGGCTCTTCAATTTTTGTAATCAGGTCGTTTGTGTATAACCTGATGGCCGACAATGAAGCACCTATCTCATCATGAAGGTCTTGTGCAAATCGCTTCCGTTCTTCTTCAAGTGTTTTGATATTGTTGATGATGACCTCTTCATTAAATTTTTGTTCCACTTTAAATAATTCCTGTTGAGCCAATAAATTTCTACGGTAGTATTTTATAAAAATAAATATAACCGTAATGGTCATAATCATGAACCCCAATGAACCATAAATTAATAATATGTTGAACTCATTAATCATCCTTTTGTTAGATAATATCGGTTGATTTTTTTTGTTTGATTATGTGAAGGTACATGGCATAAGCCGTTGTCAAATTAAATATAATGCTAAAGGTAATTGGGAATTGCTGATAAATGTTTCTGTAAAAAAAATAATATTCAGTTTTTCCATATTCATCATACGCATATTTATAGATGATATTTCCACTGATGTTGTATATAAATGTAATCCCATAATATACCAATACACCGGTATTTAAAATTAGCCTTGACAGTTCTTCTTTCCTCTGTAAATCAAATACATTTTTCATGTAAAATAGAATACTGAAACTAATGATCAGCAATATTTCTATTCCTCTGGCATAAGAGTTATAAGTATTAATAGGTTGTATGAACAAGGAATTTAAAATAGAAAAGATTGAAAAAAGTACAATGCAAATCAAAATCGATTTTTTTGAGATGATATCTGGCAGGTTATAGTAATAATACCAACCAATAAGTACAAATTCCAACACCGTATAGATATGCAATGCATGTAAATTATTTATACTTATGTTGCTTGTAAAAGTGGAATAAGTGTTGCCAATATACATGAGGTACATCAATGCAATGAGAATCTTGAAATCAGGCTTTAGGTAGTGATAATGTAATACACCTATAAGCACAGTTATAAACGAAGTATGAATCAGTATTTGATTTAACAACGTTGTTTTATGTAGTAAGTGGGCTGTTTATATCACACGCTGTGGGGCAAGGATTAGCAAAATCAAAAGCTCCGCATGGTTCAGTGGTATGCAATATATCATTGCCATTGCTATCCGTTGCTACCAAAACCACACGCATAGGGAAGCTGCTTCCGGTTGGGTCAGGTGCTGGGTTTGAATTATTGTAGCCAAAATATATACGCATTCCTTCAACTCCGGGTGTATTCATAATGGCTTGCAAATCGCTGAAGTCTATTTTGTAAGCGTTAGGAAAAATTTGATTGGCTGGATGTCCGTTAACAGAAATTGTCTGATTTACTTCACGCCAGTTTTTTGTTAATGCTTTAGCATCATCTAAGTTGATTGTTGACATTGTTATATTTATTTAAAGTATAAAATTAATTATTTTAAGATAAATCCAAGTACGGCATTTAAATAAACCCCACTCATATTTTTAACAAGTATAAAAATATTTGCAGTATAAAAGTGTACAGGAAAAAAGAATGGCTAATTATTCGCCAAAATACTCTACAAATTGCCTTTCGGTTTCGTAAAGTTTTATGCTGTGCAGTTTCCCTTTGGGAATATGTGGCTCAAGTTGATTCCAAATTTCTACAACTAGGTTCTCGATAGATGCGAGTTTCCCCTTCATAAAGTCCACATCTTCGTTGATATTTTTATGGTCAAGCTTATTTATCACATACGTTTCCATCAGGCGTTTTAATTCCTTCAGGTCCATCACCATTCCTGTTTCCGGGTCTGCTTCACCTTTTACGGTTACGTACATGTCAAAATTGTGACCATGGTAGTATTTGTTGGCACATTTGCCAAAAAAAGCCTCATTCTGTTCTATTGTCCAGTTGGGGTTAAAAAGCTTATGAGCCGCATTGAAATGGGCTTTACGTGTTATGTAAACGGTTTTTTTACGATTGTTCATCCGAGTAAAAATCGAGTTGCGAATATATGGACAAACCACAGAATACCATCTAAATATTACAACTTATCGCCAAACCCCCGAAAAATGTTAAACTTGTAGCAATACACTACAATTATGATTGTAATTACAGGAGCAGAAGGCTTTATTGGCAGCTGTTTGGTTAGGGGACTAAATGAAGCCGGATACAACGACCTCATATTGGTTGACGATTTCTCAACCGGTACCCGTGCCAAAAACCTAACTAATTGTGCTTATAGCGATAAGGTAGATCGAAAAGCATTTATTCAATGGCTTAGTGCCAATGCCAATCAAGTTCAGTTTATTTTCCACATTGGTGCCCGAACCGATACAACGGAGAAAGATGAGGCCATCTTTAAAGAGCTCAACTTCGATTTTTCACAACAACTTTGGAAAATTTGTGTGCAGGAAGGCCTGTCTCTAGTGTATGCTTCTTCGGCTGCTACATACGGAAATGGGGAACATGGCTATGACGACAATGAAGTTGCATTGGACCAGTTGCAACCTATGAATCCGTATGGTCGATCAAAAAATGATTTCGATAAATGGGCATTAGCGCAAACACAAAAACCGTATTTCTGGGCCGGACTTAAATTTTTTAATGTATATGGTCCCAACGAATACCACAAAGGCAGAATGGCCTCAGTTGTGTTTCATGCATTTCATCAAATCAAGGATACGGGTAAGGTAAAACTATTTCGCTCACACCGCCCCGATTACAAAGATGGGGAGCAAAAACGTGATTTCATTTATGTGAAAGATTTGGTGAGTGTGTGCTTGTTTCTGATGCACCAACGCAAACACTCAGGTCTGTATAATTTAGGAACTGGCAATGCCCGCACCTGGAATGAATTGGCCAAAGCATTATTTACTGCCATGCAACAACCCGTACATATTGAATATATTGATATTCCTGAAGATATACGCGAGACGTATCAGTACTTCACCGAAGCAAGTATGACTAAACTTATCGAAGCCGGATATAATAAACCATTTACATCCATCGAAGAAGGTATAAATGAGTATGTAAGTCAGTATTTGCTAACGGGAAATTATTACTAAGTTTCAATTGTACATCATGCGTTTGGTTAAGCTTCCCATAAAACAACTTTTCATCCTACTTGCAGCCTTATTTATGCTATTGCTTATTGCCGGGGTGTATGAGCATAAGTTTGTGTGGTCTTCCAATCCTTTGTCGTCCGAAGTTTATGAACGTGTTCAGGAGCAAGTCAACCAAATAGAATTTGAAGCTGTAAAAATTTTAGGAAATGAACTTACAGATACGTCAGGATGGGCTAAAAATTGGAATGACTTAAAGGATGTTTCTGTATCTACAGGATATGCCATTTATGTTTTCAGAAATGATACCCTCATGCAATGGACAAGCAATGTGATGAGCCAATTGCCCAATGCATCTGAACTCAAACAAGGGAGTTTGTTTTTATCTGCCAAAAATGGAAAATATATTGGCTACATGCAGCGAAAGGGACAATACAGTGTGGTGTTGGTGAAGCCCATGTATTATGCCTACAACTACAAAAATGAATTTATCACCAATTCATTCGAAAGTCCATTTTCATTTATTGCTGAAGCATCCTTTAGAAATGAAGCAGCAACAGACTACTACCCAATTAAAAGCATTGCTTCAAACGAACTTTTTTATATCAAAGTAGGTAAGGTCAATTCCCAATTACCTGTTTACTTCAAATGGTTTTTTCTGCTGTTGCTGGTATTGTTTGTTGCAACCATGCACCTGTTGTTGCGCAAATACTTTACATCAAAAAAACTCCTATCAACCCTTGTTTTTGTTGCATTTTGGTCTGTAGTCAGGTATATTAATTTAAACTTTCATACACCCGATTTTCTTTATCAAACAAGCTTATTCAATCCGTTTGTCTATGCTTCATCTGCATGGTTTCCTTCATTAGGCGATTTGTTGGTTGACAGCTTATTGGTGCTGTGGTGGTTTTCACTTATTGAAAACAGCTACCACCACAACAAACGAAAAGTATTTTCAGGCAACCACACCGTATCATTTATAAGTTGGTTGTTGGCAACCTTGTTGTTGTCACATCTTGCCATTCTATCCTTGCGAAGCATCACACTGGATTCGCAAATTTCATTTGATGTTACCAATATTTTTAATATTTCGGTTTACACCTACGTGGCCATTTTTGTATTGATCATTCAAATGCTAGTCGTTTATTTTTCTGCCAGGCGCTTGTATTATTTGTACCAACTGCCCGGCACTAAAAAGCAACTTGCACAAGTAGCTTTAATAGTATTACTCGCTTACCTGGGAGTTACCATTTTTTCCTTATGGATAACTATTTACCAATCGGTGCTAACGGTTGCCATGTTTATCGTTTTTTTGGTGTACAGGCATTTTAGTAAAAACCTGAATCGCTTTCAGCATTATTTTGGTTTGGTGTTTATCATCTCAGCCTTTTCTGCAATTGGCATTCAGCATTGGTCGGAAATAAAAGAAAGGGAAGAACGAAAATTATTTGCCGTAAAGCTTACCTCTCAAAATGATATCACCACCGATTATTTCTTACGCAATATTGAAAAACGATTGGCAACGGATGAATACATCAAAGAATATTTTTTGTCACCGTTTATCAGCAAAGAATCGTTAGAAAAACGTATCCGACAAATTTATTTTACCGGATACCTTAGCCGTTATGATGTAAACGTATTGGACTTTGATAACTATGGAAACCATTTCAAAGAACGCAACAAGTACTCCTACCGAACGCTCAAAAAAATTTACGAAACAGAATCAACACCATCCATCAATAAATATTTTCGATACCTCAGCAGCAGCACACTTGCCAAAGGCTATATAGCCAACATAGATGTAGATGGAATGGCATCATTATTTATTTTGTTGAAGCCAAAGCTTATACAAAATGAAAACAGATTTGACGAATTGCTGATTGAAGGATACCGCAATGGCCCTGATAAATCAACCAACTATTCGTATGCCTTATATAAGGATAAGCAATTGGTTTATCAAAGTGGCAATTTCCCTTACCGCATTAAAAATACTTGGGGTGAAGCCTTGGATTCGTTCGCATTTGTGCAAGACGATACATATGAGCATATGGTACATACCGATGAGCAATTGCTCACCGTTATTGTAAGTAAACCCACCGAACGTTTCATTCAAGTAGCCGGCTTGTTTTCATTTATTTTCACCCTGCTTACCTCGGTACTTATTCTCATCTTATTTGTTTACGTATTGCTCAATGCGCAAGCCTATCGCAAGTATCCATTCATCAATAAATGGATGGTGAATCCGGTGAAAAAGATTTTTAATACCCTTTTGCTTATTGAGCCCCATGATGCATTGTACTTGCGTACCCGAATTCAAACCAGTATTATTTTTATACTCTTCATCAGCTTATTGGTAAGTGCATATCTCACCATCACGTTTATTACTCAAAAATATGATACACGGCAAAATGAACGCCTGATAAAAAAGTTGCGCAGTGTAGTGATTACAGTTGAAAATGAAAACATCAAACATACCGATCCTGATTTTGCCTCCAACCTCGAAGCTTTTATAAATGAATTAGCCGATTTGTATGACAATGATATTACCATCTTCGATCAAAATGGGAAGGCGATAGCCTCTAGTATTTCTAAAATATATGACGAACACATCATTGCTTCAGAGATGCCCGATGATGCCTTTTATCACCTAAAATTATTGAAAGAGTCACAATTTGGACAAGCTGAAAAGATTGGCACACTCAGTTTTCAGTCGGCTTATGCTCCGTTCTTTTTTGGCAATCGTGAAAATCCAGGTTATATCCAACTACCGTATTTTAGTCAGCAAGCCGATTTAGATGCCGAGATTTCATCTGTTGTCATTGGATTTATCAACCTCTATGTGGTACTCTTTATCTTCATTGGATTTATCGCCTACATCATTACCCGGAATATCTCACAGCCTTTGGCATTGATACAGCAAAGTTTGTCGGGAACAAAATTGCAACAAAATGAACCCATCAAGTGGAATAGCAACGATGAGATTGGCGAATTGGTGGGGCAATACAACAACATGATTTTGCAATTGGAAGAAAGTGCACGCAAACTGGCCGAAAGCGAAAGGGAAGGAGCTTGGCGCGAAATTGCTCGGCAAATTGCACACGAAATAAAAAATCCGCTTACGCCAATGAAGCTGAGCATACAACATTTGCAACGTGCCTATGCCAACAAAGACAGCAATATTGAAGAAAAAATAAACCGCACTACACAAATATTGGTGAAGCAAATTGATATGCTTAGCGACCTTGCCACAGAGTTTTCATCGTATGCCAAAATGCCTCAGCCTATGTATGAGTGGTTTGATGTGCAAAGCGAATTGAACAAATTGGTGGAACTTTACAGCATGGATGGCACGTGTAAGATTGTATTGGATTGCAATCTTCAATCCGAACTTTACTATGATATTTCTTATTTTAATCGCAGCATTGGAAACCTCATTAAAAATGCGGTACAAGCCATACCCGATGGCACCGAAGGATTGGTAAAAATAAGTGTCACCGAAAACAATGATTGCATCACTATTGTCGTTAATGACAATGGCTCGGGAATTTCGCCCGAACAGGCAAAAGATATTTTTAAACCTTATTTCAGTACTAAAATTAATGGCATGGGACTCGGTTTACCATTGGTGAAAAGTATGATTGAGAACGGAAATGGAACCATCCGTTTTGAATCAGAACCCAACAAGGGAACCACTTTTACCATCACCCTGCCCAAGCATGAAAAATGAAGCAGTTAGGCATCACCGCATTATTCATCCTTTTTGTAGGGAATGCATTTGCCCAGCTCAATCCCAATGCCCGTAAGGTTTCATTTACCGTGTTGGCCGATACCACCCAATTGGATACCATGCCTATTGTGCGTGGTACATTGATATCAAGCATGGGCACCGAAGGCCGCGATTACATTATTGATTATGCCAATGCCTTATTTATTTCCCTTTCCATATCAAAAGGTTCAATGGTTGACGTTCGTTTCTCTATCATGTCATTGCAACTGAACAAACCCATTCAGCGCAAATCTACCGACATGATAAGGCCTGAGTTTGTAGAAATAAAGAACCCATTTTTGTATACCCCCAATATGGAAAATGCCGAACTCTTTTCGCGTGATGGTTTGCGTATGAATGGAAACATATCGCGTGGATTGGTATTTGGCAACAACCAAGATGTGGTGGTAAACTCCAACTTGAACTTGCAGCTTGCCGGAAAATTAGGCAATGATATTGATGTGCTTGCTGTGATAAGTGATGAAAACAACCCGATACAGCCCGAAGGAAATACACAGCAGTTGCAAGATTTTGACAGGGTGTTTATTCAAATGAGCAAAGACAACAACAAAGTGGTGGTAGGCGATTTTGAAATGCTCAAACCACAGCATGCTTATTTTTTGAATTATTATAAAAAATCGCGCGGGTTGCAAATAGAAACCTTGCAAAAAATGGGAAAGCAAAGCAACCTGTTGGTACAGGCTGATGCTGCCGTTTCCAGAGGAAGGTTTACCCGAAATGTGATTACGGGAATTGAAGGCAATCAAGGTCCTTACCGACTTACCGGCACCAATGGCGAAACCTTTATTATTGTGATTTCAGGTACCGAAGCGGTGTACCTTGACGGACAAAAACTTACCCGAGGCGAGCAAAATGATTACGTTGTAGATTACAATACGGGTGAAATAACCTTTATGCCCAAACGTGTGATTACACAATATTCCCGCATTGTGGTGGAGTTTCAATTTTCCGACCGCAACTATGCACGCTCAGTTATTCATTTCAATACCGCCTACGAACACAAAAAATACCGCCTTCAATTCAATTACTTTACTGAGCAAGACAATAAGAACCAACCCTTTTTGCAAAACCTTACCGATAGCAACAAGCAAGTATTGGCTGCTGTTGGCGATGACCTCAATGCGGCATTGGCGCCAAGCGAAACAGCTACCAACACGTTTTCGAACCAAAAAATACTGTACCGTAAAATTGATACTATTGGCTACTCTGGCATATTTGTGCATGCACTCAGTGCTGTTGAAGATACTGTGTTTTACGAAGTGCGCTTTAGTCAGGTGGGTGCCGGCAGGGGAAATTATGTATTTAGCCAATCTGCTGCCAATGGCCGCGTGTTTCAGTGGATTGCCCCTGTTGGTGGCATGCCCCAAGGCGATTATGAACCCGTGGTGCAACTTATTGCCCCGCGCAGGCAACAAATGCTCACCGTGGGTGCTGCTTACCTACCCAATGAACTTACCACCATCAGCGTGGAAGGTGCACGAAGCATCAATGATATCAACTTATACTCCGACCTCGATAAAGCCAATGATGGGGGAAATGCCATTAAAATTGCCATCGAAAATGTGCTCCCCATTACAGGTGATGTGCAAAAAGGATGGAACCTGAAAACAACTGCCAACTACGAATACACTCAGGCTACGTTTAGGTATGTGGAGCGCTATCGAAATGTGGAGTTTGACCGAATATGGAACAGGCAATTGAGTAATACACAAACCAAACAGGATACAGGGTTTGAAGAAAATATTGCCTATGCCAAATTCAATTTGCAAAAATTAAGTATTGGAAATGTGTTTTACCAATTCGGAATTTACAATCGCGATAAAAATTTTAACGGAATACAACATGCAGGTGGATTCAATTTTCAATTGGGTAAATACCAACTTATTGGTGAAGCAGAGCTTACCAATACCGAAGACAAAACAGCAGGAAGCATCAACAACACCATCAACCGATACCGAGTAGATGCCGGCAGAAACCTCGGAACTGTATTTGCCGGAGTAAACCTGTTGAGTGAGCGCAGCAGTTTTTTCAATGCAGGAGACTCGCTTATTGTCGGTAGTTTTGCCTACAACCAATATGGAGCTTACATCCGCAATGTGGAAGATGCCAAAATTACTTATCGGGTAGAGTATAATGAGCGCAATGATTTTCAACCCAACTCCACGGAGTTTTCGCAATCAACCAAAGCACGCACCGGAAGTGGAAACATCAGCCTGTTGCAAAAAAACATGAACCGACTTTCGGCATCAGCTACCTACCGCGAATTTGAAATTATTGATACCAACCTCATACAAGCCACGCCCGAACGCACCACCTTGGCGCGGGTTGAGTACGACTATAAATTTTTGAAACGGGTATTTTCGGCAAACACCTATTTTCAATTGGGTGCAGGAAATGAGTTGCGCAGGGATTTTCAATACCTTGAAGTGCCAGCCGGACAAGGACAATACGTTTGGAAAGATTTTGATGGCAATGGTACACAAACCCTCAATGAGTTTGTATTGGCCTCTGCAGCCGATAGGATTTTAGCCAATTATATCCGCGTGTTTTTACCTACCAACAGCACCATCCGTGTTAATACCAATCAGTTTAACCAAACCCTCACCATTTCGCCTTCAGTTATTTGGATGAACAAAAATGGTATCAAGCGCTTTATAGCTAAATGGAGCAACCAAACGGGTGTAAAACTTGATCGCAAAACCGATGTGCTCGATCCATTGGCATTTGTGAATCCCTTTTTGGTAAACCTTCCTGATTCGCAAATGATTTCCAATTCATCGGTTATTCGCAATACCTTATTTTTCAACCGTACCGATCCCACGTTTGGGTTCGACCTTACCTACTCAGCCTCGCGCAACAAATCATTTCAAACCAATGGGTTCGACAACCGCTACCGCAATGAGCAAGGTGCCAATGTGCGTTGGAACTTTTCGTCAGAGTGGGGCATTGCACTAAGTTATAATCTTGGCTACCGCACCTATACCTCCGATTTTTTTGCTATCAACAATTACGCATATGGGTTTAATGAAATAAAACCCAAACTCATTTGGCAAGCTTCACGCCAATTGCGCATCACGGCATTGTTTAGTTATTTTGAGGGATTAACTACCGAAGAATACGGCAATATACTGGGTGCCAATACTGAGTGGGGCGGAGAGTTACGCTACAGTGCGGCCAAAAATGGCGTCATCAATGCAAAGTATAGTTTTATCAATGTAGATTTTAATGGAGATATTTCTAGCCCCCTAGGTTATGATATGATGCAGGGTTTTGTAATTGGTGAAAACCAAGTATGGAATATTAGCTTCCAACAACGATTAAGTGGCAATATTCAGCTAAGCATTAATTATGATGGACGAAAATCTCCGAATCAAAATGCCATCCACATTGGGCGCATGGAGGCGAGGTACATTTTTTAAATATCGTATATGCTTGCAACATGAATAATGGATAAAAGTGGCAATAACATTTATACAGTACCAAATGTAAAACGGGAAGTAATGCAGTAAACCCTATACATTCAACCATCGTTTCTACTCTATTATTCTTGGGTTTCTATGCTATTTGTTGTTTTTGATAAGATGACAATGCATATAAAAATCCTACTTAGTATAATAACATTTAACTGTCAGGTAAAAAAAAAGCCACACCGAAGTGTGGCTTTCAGAAATATAAGTTGGAAAAATTAGTAACGGTACATTTCAGCTTTGAACGGACCTTCAGATTTTACTCCGATATAATCAGCTTGTTCAGGGCGAAGTACAGTAAGTTTTGCACCAATATGCTCCAAGTGTAAGTAAGCAACTTTCTCATCAAGGTGTTTAGGCAATACATACACCCTGTTTTCGTAGCGCTCGTGGTGATTCCACAATTCAATTTGAGCAAGTGTTTGGTTTGAGAATGAGTTGCTCATCACAAAAGATGGGTGACCCATTGCACAACCTAAGTTTACCAAGCGGCCTTCAGCCAATACAATGATTTCTTTGCCATCTACGGTGTACACATCAACTTGTGGTTTGATGGTGTATTTAGAAGCACCGTGGGTTTTGTTCAACCAAGCCATATCAATTTCGTTATCGAAGTGGCCAATATTGCACACGATAGATTTATCGCGCATGGCTTTGAAATGGATATCAGTTATAATATTTACGTTCCCGGTAGCTGTAACAAATATATTTGCACGGGTGCAAGCATCTTCCATGGTTACTACTTCAAATCCATCCATTGCAGCCTGTAGGGCACAAATTGGATCAATTTCTGTAATCAAAACGCGAGCACCAGCACCACGCAATGATTCAGCTGAACCTTTTCCTACGTCACCGTAACCCGCAACAACAGCTACTTTTCCGGCCATCATGATATCGGTAGCCCTACGAATAGCATCTACTAAAGATTCCTTACAACCATATTTGTTATCAAATTTTGATTTGGTAACTGAGTCATTCACATTAATCGCAGGCATCACCAAGGTCCCTTTTTTCATACGCTCGTACAAACGGTGCACTCCTGTAGTTGTTTCTTCTGAAAGTCCTTTGATATCAGAGGTCAATTCAGGGTAGCGGTCAAAAACCATATTGGTTAAATCACCACCGTCATCCAAAATCATATTTAGGGCTTTGCCTCCTTCAAATGCAAACAGCGTTTGCTCGATGCACCAGTCAAATTCTTCTTCATTCTGACCTTTCCAGGCGTAAACCGGTATACCGGCAGCAGCAATTGCAGCAGCAGCATGGTCTTGTGTAGAGAAAATATTACATGAACTCCAGGTTACTTCCGCGCCAAGGGCTTTCAGTGTTTCAATTAATACCGCAGTTTGGATGGTCATGTGTAAACATCCGGCAACGCGAGCTCCTTTAAGTGGTTGCTGTGCACCATACTCTTTACGAATGGCCATTAATCCCGGCATTTCTGCTTCAGCAAGTCTGATTTCTTTGCGTCCCCATTCAGCTAGGGAAATGTCTTTTACCTTGTAAGGTAAACGTGTTGTTGTTTGTGTCATATTTGTTTTATCGTGATTTGTCATGTAAATGGACGGCAAAAGTACTGTTTACGATACACTTAATGAAATATTTTTTGATTTAAACAACTAAGCCTAGTTTTGTGTTTTACTGACAATAATTCATCCGTGCGTAAACGGTCCCAATATTGCTACTAATAACATCTTATAACACATAACTCAAAATTTAACATTCATAACTTAAAACTCAACATTCAAAATTCATTATGCCATATCCAGAAATGCTCGTAGCTCCCATGAGAGCTCAATTAGAAGAAGCAGGTTTTAAATCTTTAATGACCCCTGCAGAAGTAGAAACAGAATTAACTGAAAATTCAGGTACAAAGTTATTGGTTTTTAATTCTGTGTGCGGATGTGCTGCTGGTACTGCTCGCCCGGGTGTATTGAAATCATTGGCAGGTGCTACCAAAAGACCTGACAAATTAGTTACGGTTTTTGCCGGACAAGAAACAGATGCGGTTGCTAAAGCCCGTGAATATACTTCTCCGTATCCGCCATCATCGCCAAGTATCGCTTTGTATAAAAATGGAGAATTAGTTCATTTTATTGAGCGCCATATGATTGAAGGTCGCCCGGCTGAAATGATTGCCGCGAATCTCCAGGCAGCTTACAACGAATTTTGCTAAGTATTAGCTAAAAATAAAATCCCCCGAACCAATCAGATTCGAGGGATTTTTTTATGCATATCAATTTGTTTACCACTAAATTTTTTTGATAGAATTACAATATTTATTTCAAGTGAGGGTCTTTGTACTTTTGTCTTGATCCTTCGACAATGCTCAGGGCAAGTACAAAAGTACCAAAACGTCAATCCCGATAGCTATCGGGATGAAGATATATCTTGGTGTTTGTAATTGTCACTTGTGCCTGCGCAATGAATACGGCTGTATAAATGCTTTCGCTTCGCAAATACATATTCAAAGCCTTAAAAGTCATTGCTTGCAAAACCCACTGCTCACAAGCAACAAAAAAAACACAGGCAGATCTATCTTAGGTCGGTCCTTAATTTGATTATATTACTTAGATGAAGATGCTTGTTTCTGCTGTATAACCCACTAGTTAGTCACACTTTCTACAAAAAAACCATCTGCAAAGTTACCCGCCATCAATTTGGCTGTATCGCTAGGTGAGTGAATGATGCTGATATTGGCAATCTTTATCCCACCATGCCAAAAACGGGCAGCATTGGCTTTCATTTTCACCGTGGAAGTTTTTCCGCCTTGCAGGTTTATTTCTTTTCCGGTGAGGTTAAAACTCCTTACCTGAATAGCATTGGTACTTCCCATAAAACCACCCATGTGGTATTGAAAATTGCCTAAAGAGGCTTGAGGAGAGAAACCTTCCGACTTAATAAAGATATAACCCGTTTGCCAGCTCCAGTACATGCCATTTGCCGGATCTAACGGACCCATCTGTAAACCCGACAAACTCATCGCACTATCCACACCAATCATAATTTCCATGCGGTTGTATTTACCCGCAGGTACATTTGTTAATGTCAGCGTTCTTTCAGCAAGGGAATTTTCATTTACCAACCGATAGGAGTCGTTTTCGCTCCACCAGGTTCCGTCTTCCAATTGCAAGCGAATATTGGATACATAGTATTGCAACCTCGTGTATTGAATGGAATCTCCCGTAGCCGGTTGTGTATACCATGTGCCTAAGGAAAAAGGAAGGTAGTTGGAACCCCATCCGTGTTCAATAACAATCACTACGATTCCGCTTGTTGGTGGTGTTGTATTGTTGTTGTCGTCATCATTGTCATCATCCTTACATCCAAAAAATATGGTAGAGGAAATGACCAATAGCATCAGTAGTTTTTTCATGGCAATTACATTTTGTACACACGAAGTTAGCCAACCTGTCACCTTCACTATGTCATAAATGTTTCTTAAAAATTTGATATTTATCATAACAAGTAATGGGTTCAAACCCTATTTTGCAGTATGTATCCATACCAAATAAAAACAGCAGAAGCATATGCCCAAGCGTGGCAAAAAAGCATTGACAATCCGGAAGCTTTTTGGAGTGATATTGCCAATCATTTCAGGTGGCATCATAAGTGGGATAAGTTGTTGGAATGGAATTTCACAGAGCCTCGTGTAGAGTGGTTTAAAGGAGCTAAATTAAACATTACCGAAAATTGCATCGACCGCCATTTGGACGAAAGAGGAGAACAGCCGGCCATCATTTGGGAACCGAATAATCCCGATGAACGGGTAAGAATTGTTACATACAATCGCTTGCACAAAAGGGTATGTCAGGTAGCACAAATGCTCACCAATCTTGGCGTAAAAAAGGGTGACCGTGTTTGCATTTACATGGGCATGGTACCCGAACTGGCTTATGCCGTATTGGGTTGCGCCCGCATTGGCGCCATACATTCAGTTATATTTGGAGGTTTCTCAGCACAAAGTATTGCCGACAGACTCGAAGATGCGCAGGCAAACTATATCATCACCTGTGATGGAGCATACCGTGGAGGAAAAGATATTCTACTGAAGCCCGTAATTGATGATGCACTTGTTGGCAACAAAACCGTAAAAAAAGTGATTGTATATACCCGCACCCGAGCAGCCGTATCAATGATTAAAGGACGTGATGTGTGGTGGGAAGATGAAATGGAACATGCCGAAACGCAGGTAGAAAAAAATGGTGTTGTGAGCTTTGCTGCCACACCTGTTGATGCCGAAGACCCGCTTTTTATTTTGTACACATCCGGCTCCACAGGCAAACCTAAAGGAGTGGTGCATACGGCAGCAGGATATATGGTGTGGGCCAATTATACGTTTGTCAATGTATTTCAATACCAACCCGGTCAGGTGCATTTTTGCACGGCCGATATCGGATGGATTACTGGCCACAGTTATATTGTGTACGGACCGCTGAGTGCCGGAGCCACTTCGCTCATGTTTGAGGGTGTGCCTACCTGGCCCGATGCCGGAAGGTTTTGGGATATTGTTCAAAAACACCACGTGAATATTTTGTATACAGCCCCCACAGCCATACGCAGCCTGATGGCTTGTGGACTTGACTATGTTAATGGAAAGGATTTGAGTTCCTTAAAGGTGCTTGGCACCGTAGGCGAACCTATAAACGAAGAGGCCTGGCAGTGGTATTTTAAACATATTGGGAAAGAAAAATGCCCTATAGTGGATACATGGTGGCAAACCGAAACAGGTGGCGTGATGATATCCAACTTGGCAGGAGTTACTCCACATAAACCTGCACATGCTACTTTGCCTTTGCCTGGTATTGACCCCGTGTTGGTAGATGAAAATGGGAACGAGCTTTTTGGCAATAATGTAAGTGGAAACCTATGCATTCGTAAGCCTTGGCCGGGTATGATTCGCACCACTTGGGGTGACCATGAGCGTTGTCGGAATACCTATTTTTCTACATATGAAAATATGTATTTTACGGGTGATGGCTGCATGCGCGATGAAGACGGAAATTACCGCATTACTGGTCGGGTTGATGATGTATTGAATGTAAGTGGACACCGCATTGGCACTGCCGAAGTGGAAAATGCCATTAATATGCATAGTGGGGTGGTGGAGAGTGCAGTTGTAGGATATCCGCATGATGTGAAGGGGCAGGGTATTTATGCTTATGTAATTGTTGAATCAATGCACGATGATGCCGAACACATGCGTGCAGCCATTTCACAAACCGTTGCGCGTATAATTGGAGCTATTGCCAAACCCGATAAAATTCAGTTTGTAAGTGGCCTGCCAAAAACACGCAGTGGTAAAATCATGCGCAGGATTTTGCGCAAAATTGCCGAAGGAGAAACGGATAACTTAGGAGATTTGAGCACATTATTGGAACCAAATATTATTAAACAGATCATGAATAATGTGCTGTAAGAAATGCTAAATTATGACCAGGATTATGCGCACACTTTTTATACTATAAAAACACGAACAGAAACGCCTTTTATTGTGCATTGCTTGGCTCCTATGGAGCAATTTGAGACATATACCGTTGTGAAATCGGATTATTTAAACTGGTCTCTATCACACTGATTAGTTTATATCAAGAAATAGATTACCTGATTTTTTAAATGATATAATGTAGAGATGTGAAAAATTTATGTTGAATAAAACTATAAGTCTCGTACTACAATTATTTTTTAGAACTTAAACCAAGAAAAAAAACAAAAATACAATCTATATAAATAGCCAATTTAATTGTTAAATAACCAAATTAATTTGAGCTACGACTAACTATTTTTGAACGCATGTCGGATGGGGTATCTTTATATTTTCGTTTAAACATTTTGATGAAATATGAACTTGATGTGAATCCTGATTTGGTAGCAACTTCATTCACCGAATATGATTGTAAAGTAAGTAATTTTTTTGAATATTCTAATCTTTGGTTTAGGATATAGTTTGATGTTGACATTCCCGTAAATTTTATCATACGTCTATTTAATTGTTGTATGGTTAGATTTACTTGTTCAGCAATTTCTGTTATGTATATGTTAGGGCTTTGTATATTTGAGTTTAAGTATTCATTAATCTTTAATATTAATGGGTCAGTTTGTTTGTTTTCTACTATGGTAGTAATTTCATCTCGTGAAAAAATATTGGCTATTTTTACCAATAAAATTTTCATACTAAATGGTTTCGTTATATAATCAAATGCACCATTTTGGTAACCATTAAGAATATTTTCTTCATCTGAAAGTGCAGTCAACAAAATGAATGGAATTTTTCTCAGATTCTTATCACTTTGTACAATTTTTAGAAGCTGAAATCCATCTAATTCTGGCATCATTATATCAGATATAATTAAATCTGGTATCGTTTCTTTAATTACTTGAAATGCATCAAATCCGTTATAAGCAGCATAAACATCATAGTCTATGGACAAAGCATCAACTAACCTATTGAGTAATACCTCATTATCATCGGCAACACAAATTTTATTTCGTTTTTTCATCACTTAGTACACTTTACTTATTGATATTATTTTTTACTATTGCGAAATTATTTTGTAAATATTTGATTTTCAACAACAAATAAACTTGTTGAATATTTACCTATATAAATACTCTCTCCGCTAACCAATTGTAGGTACAATTCATATTTTAACTTTTTAGTATTGCTTTTAAATAATTTACTGAATCGTAAATTCACTATTACTGTATGACCAATTTTTTGGAAATAATTTTGGCATAAATAATCAAACAAAAGAATTACAGAAGGTAAACGCTGAACATATACAAATGAGTTATCTAGCATTACTATGATTGAGTAAGTTGGTAAATTTTTTATTAACAAGACCAAATCCGTGTCAATCTGCACATATTTCTTTCTAAACGCGTCTAACAATAAATGTGAATTCTCCATCAATTACAAATTAGTAGTAGGATAAATACATTTTTTCACTATTTGTTTGATTTGTCATATAAAATGAACTATTTGTATTATTTGTTACGTGTCTTATTTTGCTTTAAATAATTAATATGTTATATTATCGGAATGTTAATTGTAACTTTTGTGTATTCATTAATTATGCTTTCAATATTAATTTTTGATGAATTCATCTCAGAAAAGTGTTTTGCTATTGCAAAGCCTAGTCCTATGCCGGTGTATTGGATACATTATTTGAGCGATAAAACTTCTCGAATATATTCTCAATATCTTGTGTAGGAATTCCTATTCCATAATCACAAATTTCTATTGCTACAGTTTTATTTGATTTTTTAACGTTTACATCAATCTGTGTGTTCGGTGATGAGTATTTTATTGCATTTGATATTTTATTATTTAAAACAATATCCATACTCGATTTATCTATTTCTACCAGTTGACTTTCATTTAATTTACTTGAAATTTTTATATTAAATTTTTTATGAACGTTTTTATTAATATGTGAAAAATAATCGTCTATGTAGTGTTTGGCTGGCATTATTGATTTGATAACCTTGTATGAATTATTTTCGATTTTACCAATTGTAAATATATCGTTCATTATATGTTCCATCTTATCAGTTTCTACAATGATTTCTTGAAGTTTATTTTCAATCTGATAAGTAGATGATATTTCCTGTAAATCACCATATCTATCCGTGTATAGTTGAATTACTTCTGCAGTACTTCTTATATTAGCAAGAGGCGTTCGAAATTCATGTGATGCCATTGACACAAATTTTGATTTGAGTTCAAGCAATTCTTTTTGTTTGTTAAACGCTTCAAAAATTTCTTCTTTGGCTTTCTTTATTTCAGTAATATCAACCATGCATCCTAACATTTCTTTTGGCTTTCCTAGTTTATTGGTACTGGTTATGCTACCAGTATCAAAAATCCATCTAATGTTATTTTCTTTGTCCGTTATTCTATATTCAGACTGAATGATATTGATATCTCCATTGAATATTTTTTGATATTCATTTATCACATCAGCTCGGTCATCTGGATGTATTTGTTGTACCCATTTTTTAGAGGTATATTTCTTTTGATTTCCAAAATATTGATTAAAAATGGCGTTCCCTTTCAATTCGTCTGATTCTATATTCCATTCCCACATAGCCAAATTTGATGAACGAATAGCTAAATCTAATTTATCGTTGGTGTATTTTAAGAGTAAATTGTTTTTCTTTATGTTAGAAATATCTCGTGTTATACAAAGTAGAGAGTCATCTGCTAGCCTTTTTAATTTTATATCTTGAGCAATTTGCTTACCGTTTTTATCCTTAGCATTAACTTCACCTTCCCAATATTTTTGCTTTGTCAATTTTGGGAATACTTCACCTAAAATGAATTCAATTTCATTGGTTTCGTATAATACTTGCCAAGTTTTTCCAATTAATTCTCCTTCATCATATCCAAAAATAGATTCATGTGCTCGATTAATATAGTTGTATGTTCCTTCTGGGGTTAACAAAGCAATTCCATCTGGTGAATTATTAATGGCTTCCTCTAGTTTAATTAAATGATTTTCTGTTTGAATTACAGATGTTATATCAATTCCATATCCGATAACATTTTTAACAGATTGATCTGAATTTAAAACAGGTTTCAAAATTTTTAAAAAAGTGATTGGCATACCATCTCTCGATACCATATGCTCTATAAATTCTATTTCTTTTTCTCCTGAACATACCTGTTCGAAATGATGCCGTCATTTATCTGCAAGTGATAATGGTTTATTAAATTTTTTGCAGTATGCATAGTCGTCTTTTCCAATTATCCAATTTCTAACATACTCATCTTTTATTGCATGTGTATTGGCATATTCATATTTGTGATTTTTATTAAAAACTACAATATCTGCAGGTAAGTTTTCTAATATATCTAAATAGAATTCTTTCTGTTGTTTCAGTTGAGTTAAAGCATCAATATTTTGTTGTTCTAATGTCTTCCTTTTTATTAATGCAGTTATATAATTTGAAACTGTTATCAATAAATCTGTTTCGTCTTCTGACCAGTTTTTCTCATTCTTACATGCATCTAGACCAATAAATCCCCATAAGAAATCGTCAATAAAAATCGGAACAAAAATTAAAGATATTATTCCCTGCATCTCAATGCTCTCTTTAAATACAGGATCTACAATGTCTTTGGTATGTGTTGAATAAACACCAAATTTTAAAAACTGATTCTTTATAAATGAATAGTCCTCCCAAGAAATTTTTTCGAGCATAGGATTGCCAATAAATGGTTCAACATCATCAGATGTCCATTCATGTGTGTAGGTCAAATATTTTTCGTTAATTGATTCAAAAAGATACGCACGTTCAATCTCGTATGACTGCCCTAAAAGTTTTATAATTTTCCCCAACACCTCAGTGAGTGATTGGTCTTCTAATGATGCTTATCCTATTTGTACTACAGCCTTTAAAGAAATTTGCATATGCAAATGTATTCTTCAAATTTTTCATTTTCTGATAATGATATTTAAAAGGCGTTTATAATTTTATTTAAAACATATCCGTGTTTATACTATTTATGTTTTTATTGTTAAATAATAATCTAAATATAAAACAAAAAAGATATTTAAAGTTATACTTTAATAAGTATTTAATTACATTTATTTAGTCAATTAAATATCTAATAAACAAGTAGTTACAAGTATGGTATCATTAAATAATCGTTTTTAATGATTATTAGATTGAATACTTACAATTACAGCAATTATGTAATTTTTTTGCATCTTAAATGTATAATATGTCTAGTACTAAATCTCACAACAAAACGCAAATTACTCTTTTTATTTTTCTTGCGCTTTATTTCTCAATATTTACAGCACATGCTGCAGTTTTTACATCCAGCCAAAATGGCAATTGGAATGTATCCGCTACTTGGGGTGGTGCAGGTGTACCGGGTGCTTCTGATGAAGTTGTAATTAGTGCTGGTGATACCGTTACTCTTGTGGCTAACACTAGCATAACTGGTGCTGCAACAATTAACGGACAACTTGCTATGGCTACTTTTAACTTTACCTGCGGTTCCCTCAGCGGAAGTGGTAATGTAGCTTCAAGTGGCTCTCCTGTCTTTACAACGGGCGCTCTAAATACAAATACAATATTTTCTGGAACTCTTGGCACGGGTAGTTTTTCGTTAGTTAAAAATGGAACAGGCTCATTAACACTTAGTGGAAGCAATACATTCACAGGCGGGATTACATTGAATAGTACGGCTCTCTTAAATATTAGCCACAGCAATGCGCTGGGCACCGGTGCGCTTACACTTGCTGGTACCGGTTGTCGAATTGATAACACCAGCGGTGCGGATTTAACCTTAGCTACCATCAATCAGGTAAACGTAAACAATAACTTCACTTTTATTGGTACACATAATTTAACATTCGGTACAGGTAATGTGGTTTTCAATGCATCACGTATTATAACGTTAACTTCTAATACACTCCGATTTAATGGACAGGGTCAAGGCAATGTAACCTCGAATTATACCATTACGGTAAACGGCCCTGGTAATACTATAGAATTTAATGGGTTTGCAATTGTTACTACTGGTGCTGCTGCACGTTCACTAACATTTAATGGTACCGGGAATGTGGTTATAAATGCGGCAGTAACCAACGGTACAGTTGCTGGATGCCCATTCGTATATAGTGGTACAGGCACTCTGGAATTACTTGCTGCTGCTACCTACACGGGTGCTACTACCATTACCAGTGGTACCTGCATCTTGGGTGCGACTAATGGCTTGAGCACTTCTAGTGCAATTACAGTTAATGGCACGCTGGATGTGAATGGCTTTAGCCAAACATTTGCCAACCTAACAGGCACAACCGGAACCATAACCACAAGCATGGTAGGCTCTTTTACCCTTACCCTCACAAATAGTTCTAATGGAACCTATAATGGCGTTATTGATGAAGGCAGTGCAACATTTGAAATCATAAAAACCGGAACAGCAACACTTACACTAGGTGGTGCCAACACTTACAGTGGCTTAACCACCGTAAGTGCAGGAACAATAATTGTTACTAACAGTTCGGCTTTGGGCAATACAATAGGTGCTACAACAGTAGCTAGTGGTGCAGTACTCAGCGTTTCGGGGGGCATTACGCTAGCTGACAATATTACTTTAGCGGGTACGGGTATTAGCAATGGAGGAGCATTAATAAATGCATTAGGTGTTAATACCGTTACCGGTGATATCACATACACCACAGCAAGCCGCATTACCAGCACAGCCGGTACACTTACGCTGGGTAACCTCAGTGCTACCAATCTGGCGATGGTATTGATTGGTGCCGGAGGTATTGTAATTGATGGGGTTGTAAACATTGGTAATGCTTCACTTACACTATCAGCTTCAGCCGGCAGCTCACTGACCTTAAACAGTGCCAATACCATCAATAACGGACTTGTGCTTGCAGCTAACTCCCGCTTAAATATTGGCCATGCCGGTGCTTTGGGTACAGGAGCTATAACCTTACTGGGCACCATTGATAATGCCCGAATTGAGCCTCTTACCCTTACCACAAATAATGCATTTACCGTTACAACAGGTTTTACATTTGCAGGTTCCAATAACCTGAATTTGGGAACTGGTGCTGTTACCCTCTCTGGAAACCAAACCATAATTGTTAATGGCTCATCTTCTATCCTAACGTTTGGTGGAACAGCCACTAATAGCTTTGCAGGAAACATAAATGTAACTGCAAATGGTGCAGGCAATACATTGGCATTTACCAATTTCAATATCAGCAATTCGGCTGCTACACGTACAGTTACGTTTCAAGGTACGGGAATTATATCTGTTGATGGAATTATTGCCAACGGGGGCACTGCAACTGCCGGTAACATTATAAAAGCAGGTACAGGCATACTTGAATTGCGCGGAGCTAATTCGTATCAAGGTAATTTAACTATAAATACGGGTATAGTGCGTTCGTTTTCGAATAATGCATTTGGTGATCTAGCAAATTTTTCCACAGTTATTGTTGCGTCTGGCGCAAGTTTGGAAGTAAACAACCACAACTTTGTTTCAACTAAATCCCTTACACTTAACGGCAACGGGGTGAACGATAGCGGAGCTTTACGTATTATGAGTGGTACTTGCTTAATAAATGCAGTAAACTTGCTTTCGGCTAGCCGCATACAAGTAGAGAGTGGTGCAACATATAGTGCAAACTCAAATATTTCAGGGGCCTTTCCCCTTACTTTACATATAGATGGAAGCATGAGTCTCACTCCAATAGGTGGTAGCATCATTACCGGATCTACTGTGCTTAAATCGGGTACAGGGACACTTTCGTATAGTGCGGTCCAAACCCACACGGACATAACATTAGCAAATGGTCGCTTTGAATTGGATATTGCAAACGCTATAGCAGCAACTGCAGGTATTTCCGTAAACTCACCGGGCATAGTAGATATGAATGGCCGAAACCAATCTGTAAGATTTATTGCGGGTAATGGTACCATTACCAATGAAGGATTAGCAGCCACCGCAACCCTTACTTTAAATAATACAACAGGTGAAACCCACGATTTTTCGGGCACATTGCTACAAGGCACTGCCACCCGAATTAACTTAACAAAAACTGCTGGAGGTACGCAAATACTGAGTGGCAACAATACTTACAACGGTCTTACCACTATTAACAATGGCGCATTGCGAGCGAGCCACAACAATGCACTGGGTGTGGTTAATGCAGGTACAACTGTTAACAGCGGTGGTGCACTTGAACTGGCCGGCAATATTACCATTAGCGATACACTGACGGTATCCGGAGCTGGACCAAGCTCAGGGGGAGCTATTCGCAATATGAGTGGAGACAATACCATTGTGCCACCGGTTACTTCTGGTGCAAACAGCCGCATCAATTCTGATGCGGGCACGCTCATATTTGCATCTACAGCCACATACAATGCCGCTACAAGAAACATTACCTTTGGCGGAGCCGGCAATATTACCTACAGTGCCCCGATAAATATTACTACAGGTGCACTTACCAAAGACGGAGCAGGTACACTTATCTTAGGTGGTGATAACAGCTATACCGGTGCTACCAGCATTTCAGCAGGTATCATACGCCTCGAACATGTAAGAGGTATACCACCCCTAAGTGCATTAACAGTAGGTACCAGTGCCACCTTTGATATCAATGGCTTTAGCCCCATCATAGGTTCACTGGCTTCCAGTGCGACATCTGCTATAATCAACAGCAGTTCTCCAGGTGATTTGCTCCTTACCATAGGTGCAAACAATACCACAACCTCTTACTCAGGCACCATACAAAATGGTTCGGCCACCAGCATTTCGCTGCGCAAAATAGGTACAGGAACATTAACAATATTTAATGCCGGTTCAAATTACTCGGGTACAACAGTGATCAGTAACGGAAACCTGTCATTAACCGGCAATGTGACAGCAACAGGAAACAGCCCTATAGGCACCAATACTGCCGGTGTCATATTAGGCGATACAGGTACTACCGCCATTAATGCATCGCCTACCTTAGGGATGGATAACAATTTAACCTATGCACGTAACATCACCGTAGCCGACCAGGCTACCACGGGTACATATACCATTCGTGCTGCAGGCGGCAGTCCTACCATTACAGGTCAAATCATCTTAAATCAGCCAATAACAATAATACCACAAACTTCCAGAACCATTGCACTAAACGGGGGTATAACCTCTGCCAATGCCGGAGAAAAAAGAGTCACATTTGATGTACAGGGCACATTAAACGTAGGCACAGGTCTCATAACAGATGGCTCCGGCAAATTAAATATACTAAAAACGGGGGCAGGTACACTCACCCTAAATTCGGCCTTGCATACTTTTAGCGGAACGGTAACAATTAATGCCGGTACGCTCAGGGCTAATGATATTGCAAATGCCGGTTTTGCCAGTAGTATAGGAACGGGATCGCCCGCTGATACTATCTATATAAACGGAGGTGCGACCTTTGCAATAGGAACTACGGTAAATGATGCTACTAACCGTACTTTAGCAATAACTGGAAATGGTGCTACGATATCAACAGGTGCCAACAATGTAACTTACACGCTAAACGGCAGCATAGTTGGTAACTTCAGCTCTATTTTCTCTTACAATACTTCAACAATAGCTATGGGGGGTGTCGTATCTTGTGGAGCCATCACAAAAGCCGGTTCGGGTATTTTAAGACTTGATAATACTTCTAATAACTATACGGGGTCAACCACAGTTAGTGCGGGAATACTTCGTTTAGGTGCTTCAGGTGTTATACCTGATGGAAGTGCACTGATAAATAATGCAACGTTTGAGCTAAATGGATTCAACGAAACCCTTGGTTCCATAGCCGGGACCGGAGGACTCATCCGAAATCAAAGTGCCGCTACTGTATCTACTTTAACCTGCGGTGGCGACAACACAAGCACCACATACAGCGGTATTATACAAAATGGAAGTACGCAAACTTTAAACCTTGTAAAAGAAGGCAGCGGCACACTCACATTAGATAACTTAAACACATATACCGGAACCACCACCATCAATGGTGGTGTACTAAAAGCAGGTGGTATGTCGGTTTTTGGTAGCAACTCTGCATTTACGCTTGCAGATGTGGCGGGTGTGGCTATTGATATTACTGCATTCGACCAAACCATAGGCTCACTGGCAGGTGGTGGCGCTACCGGTGGTAATGTGTTATTGGGCGCTGCTGTACTTACTACAGGTGGAAACAATTCCAGTACTACGTTTTTCGGTATAATATCAGGTACGGGTGGTGGTTTAACAAAAGTTGGAACTGGCGTTTTAACCTTAAATGGTGTAAATACCTATACAGGACTTACCACAGTATCGGCAGGTACTCTACGAGCAGGTGTAGCTCTGAACTCACCAGGAGGACTTTCTTTAGCAACGGGTGGGCTTTTTGATTGTAACAATGTCACATCCACTGCAGGATTTCTCTTGCTTAATGGAGCTGGTCAAAATCCCAATACATTTGGCAGCACAGCTTCAGCAGCAACCGTTCAAAACAACACCTTTTTTACAGCAGCCTCAACCGGTATTTTAGATGTTACCGGAGGCTTATCAGCCGGCTACTGGACTGGCGCTACAAGCACCGATTGGCATACAGCCAGCAACTGGCAAGGGAATACTGTGCCAGATGCAACCACCGATGTGTTTATTCAATCTGCACCGGCAAATCAACCTGTGATTGGCGCCACTGCACTTGCACGTAAAATTACTATTTTTACAGGAGCTTCGTTAACAATTTCCGGAACCAACAGGCTTACCGTATCAAGAGATTGGAATAATCAAGGTACATTTACACCTAATAGCTCTACCGTAGTGTTTGATGCAGCTACGCTTCAGGATGCATACAACGGTAGTAACACTTTCTTCAATATAGAACACAGTGGATCTGGTACGTTAGAAATATTAACCAACAACGTAAATCCATTTACAGTAACAAATGAACTGCTGCAGTCTGGCGGGGGAATTATCGACCTAAATAGCAAAAACTTGAATGTTGGTTCATTAGTCGGTAATGGAACCATTCGTACCAGTGCAGCCGAGCGCGATACGCTAACCATATCAGGCTCAATTACAGCTTCAGGCGATTACAGCGGAATTATAGAAAACGGAGTAGGTACGTTATCTGTTATTCGCTCGGGTACAGGTATAGTAGCATTTTCAGGTAACAATAGTTTCACCGGTAGTCTACGCATTAGCGGTGGTACGCTGGTAGCTGCCCATGCCAACGCATTGGGACTTGATACCGTATTCTTCTCAGGAGGTACCTTGCGCTGCCGCAGCAACAGCGATTTAATTTTTAACCGTCCATGTATTGCTACCGCAAATACTACAATTAATATAGACAGAGAAACAGCTGGCAGTGGTGTGACTTACACATTTGGTACACTGCGTATCAATTCAACAGCTACATTGACACTATCAGGCGGTAACAATGTTAATGCCGGCACAGCTGGTGTCACCTTTGGCAATATGGCGTTTGCGGCTGCACCTACATTCACTGTTAATAACCCTTCATTGGGTGGAAATACGCTGTTTACCTTTGGCGCTGTAAGTGGCACATTCGGGGCAACATATAATGGAAATGGAGATGCCATTCAAACCGGTCGCTATGAAATTGCTGGAGGAGGAATTAACTATAGCGGAACAGGTAATTTATTCTTAAACAGACAAAACACTTTTACAGGGGTATTAAACATAAGTTCTGGAAACGTAGTTGGCTCTGATTCTACACAAGCTTTTGGTGCAGGAAGTATAACAATGACGGGTGGCAGGCTTACTTTAGTAAATGATGCGAATATTGCATTCGGTAGGAACGTTACGTACAATGGGAATGTTGAAATCATGCTTGACCGTACAACACCTGGTCCAAGTAGAACGTTCAATATGGGTAATTTAACCTGCACAAGTGGTAATTTGACACTGCTTAACGGAACAAACAATACCTCAGGTACGCCAATTGTTGTATTTAATACAACCACATTAAACGCTGCAACTATCTTTGATGTAGCCACCGATGCCCGCTTGCAAATGACTGTACTCAATGGCAACAATAGCATGACCAAAAATGGCAATGGGGAATTGCGTATAACTGGCAGCTCAACTACACGAAACGGATCATTAGCTCCGAATATTCTGAATGCGGGAAGATTAGCACTCCTAAATGCAACGGCTTTAGCCAATGCTGACACAGCAAACCTAACCATGAATGGTGGTATACTGGATTTGATGGCTGATGCAACTATCGATTTTAATGTACGCCCCATCATCAATTCAAATACCGAAATACAAGTTAATCGTGTAGCTGCCGGTGGTGCCCTTACTCATACTGTGCGTGCGCTTACCATTGGCAATGCCACACTAACTGTTGCCAACGGAAGCAATATAAGCGCAGGCATCAGCACGCTTACAGTAAATGGCCTATTTAATTTGACAGGAGATGCAACTATCATTACATCTGCTAATTTACAACTGAATGGTGCAGCAGCCGGCACCGGGAATTTCACAAAAGACGGACCTTTTTCATTATCTCAAAATTTCTTAAGTGGGTTTACTTTTCCGGGTTCATTAACAATTAATGGAGGAACATTAAGTACATTCTCAAATTCCTTTGGTGTTACCGGTTTAACTACCGCAAACGTGGGCTCATTTAATCTTAATGGCACAAGTCATGCATTGGCGGGAGGCTTAACTGTAAGTGGCGGAACCTTATCATCAGCTAACTCAAGTACGACTACGATTACAGGTAATTTTACACAAACAGCCGGTACTGTTTCATTTGGAACAGGCTGCGTCATCAATCTATCGGGTAATTTTATACGCAATGGTGGAACCTACGCTGCCAATGGCACATTACACATGAATGGAACCACGCAAGAAATTTCAGGTACTATAAACCCGATAACCATTCGTAATTTTATAGTTGAAAGTGGCTCCACCACAACGCTTGCACAAAACATTAGAATTACTAGTGGAGACCTAACCATATCCAGCGGAGCTACGTTAAATGCGAATACGTTTACGTTGAATCGTTCAACTGGAGGTGGCCAATTATTAATTGCTGGCACACTGCGCCTATCTGGTAATACAGGTGGTATAACCGGTAGCAATTTTCCATCGAGCTTTGCAACATTTCCAGGGTCGACCGGAACGGTAGTTTATGAACGTGCTACAGGTGAGCAAACTATTCACTCGGGATATACATATTTTAACTTAGTAACAGGCAATACCAGTGGTACCCAAACTGTGGGAGGAAACATTACCATAAACGGAACACTTACTACCACTGCAGGCGGCACATTGAATATGGGAACCAGCCAACTGTTGGGAACATTTACTACCGCTACTCATAATGGTACGCTACGCACACAAAATACTAGCACATTACCATTTCCTACAGGTGTTGATTTCACCAATGCCGGTGCAACAGGTACAATTATATTTGATGGCACTGCAAACCAAGCCATACCGGCAAATACAACATGTTTTAATATGACATTGAGTAATGGAAATCAAACGAATTTACAAGGAAACGCTACTGTTAACGGAACCTTATCATTTGTATCAGGAACCTGCAATTTAAATGGACAATTTCTATCTGTAAACAACCTATCAGGTCATAGCGTAACAAATGAATTTATCAGTTCGCCATCAGCTTCTCTTACATTAAGAGGTACGGTTGGTAATTTGTTTTTCAATCAATCCATTCAAGGGCAAACAAATGCAATTCGTAATCTTACCTTCGAAGCAAGTGTTTCGGCCACTCTAATGAACCCAATATTTATTGTTGCCGGTTTAGCATCAGGCACATTGGTAGTTGGTACATCAGCTAGTTTGCAAACAAGTAATAATCTTACTTTGTTATCAGACGCAAATGGCAGTGCTCGAATAGGCACATCAGAGGGCACAATCACAGGAAATGCAACAGTACAAAGATGTATTCCTGCATTTCCTTCACCTGGCCCTACCAATTCTTTTGGTAGAAGATGGCGGTTTGTAAGTAGCCCTATCCAAAATGCTACGTTTTTGGATTGGAGAAACGAAGTGTTTATTACCGGTCCTGGTACAGGTAATACAGTAGGTACCTTCAACTCAAACGGATTTGATGCAACCATGAATAATAATCCAAGTTTATTCCGATACAATGAATTTGTAACTGATCATAGGGATAGTGGATGGGTATCTATAAAGCATATTGACAGTACAATAGTGCCAGGTATAGGTTATAGGTTATTCGTTCGCGGAGACCGCAGTGATACTAGCAGAATAGGACTGCAATCAGCCAGCACACCTCAAAACCAAGTAACTTTAAACTTGATAGGCCCCGTGAATCAAGGTAATGTTACCATACCAATTAGCTTTACCAGTTCAGGAAATATTGATGAAGATGGTTGGAATTTATTAGGCAATCCATATCCAAGTCCGATAAATTGGGATGTCATACATGATGCAGGTAGGATACCTGCTGGAGCTGGTTTTACAGGTACTAATTACAATAATTTGGAAGCCAATATTTGGGTATTTAATCCCATAACTGCGAACTATGATACATACAATGCACTATCTAATCTAGGCAATATTTCAGGAGGTATTGTTGCAAGCGGTCAATCTTTCTGGGTAAAGGCAACAGATATATCGCCCGGATTGCTTTGTAGAGAAGTACATAAAACAGCAGGTGGAAATGGATTATTTAAAACAGAACCAGAGCAATTTCATATCACTCTAATTTATGACAGTACCAATCAAGATAAATTAATTGTAGGGTATATTGATGGTTCGACTCCAGATTATGATGCTTACGATGCGGCAGATATTGTTACACCACTTTCTGTAAGTGCATATGGAAAAGACAAGAAAAAACTAGCAATCAGTTCAAGACCTCAGGTTACTGATAAAGATACTATTTGGTTAAGTGTAAATGCATACCGGAACACAGAGAATAAATTGGTGTTTAATAATATGAATACAGGTAGATTGTTAGTTTTAGTTGATACGTATACAGGCACATCTGCCCCAATTTCAGAAGGATTTGTATATACTTTTCAGGTAACAGATGATGCTGCCACAAGAGGAGATAAACGATTTTACATTGTATCTGAATTTTCTACAACAAGTGTAGACGATCCATCATTGTTAAATCCTGTAAGTGATGATATACAATTGTATCCAAACCCAGCAGACAATAGATTTTATATTAAGCATACATCGAATAAGGATATTCAATCTGTTGTAATTAGAAATACAGAAGGTAAAGAAGTATGGAAATCTTCGGCAGAATTTGTGTTCAAAAACGGAATTGATATTACCGACTTAACAGATGGTATTTATTGGGTTGAGACCACTATCAATCAGCAGTCATTTTATACAAAACTCGTAATCATTCATTAATAGTTACAAGCTATAAA
>CAYSBE010000003.1:33913-41282 GCA_964429245.1 uncultured Bifidobacteriaceae bacterium
ATTTGTTTTGTTTCACATTTTGCATTTACGCATGTGGCTTCTGCTCAAAAATAAGCAAAAGCATTGTTCTCTGTTGTGTCCAAAATGGCTTCTCTTATATCGATTTGTCTTTTGGTTCTCGCAGGATCAATCCTATTGATTTGTAAATTCTGTACGTCCGGTTATGATTATCCATAAAACCTTCCCGCCTCATAAGGATACATATACGTTTAAATCCATATCTAATACGTGTCTGAGCAATCTCTCGCATTCGCACCTTCTTCAACGTGTCGTCTTTGGGATGATGACGATAATTGAACATAGAATGAACAAGCCCAACACAACGACATGCACGCCCTGCAGGAACACGATAGTTATCTATTAGCCAGTTCACCATTTCTTTCTTGTAAGGAGGTTTTATAGTTTTTTTTTATGACATCTTGCAACATCTGTTTGTCCAAACTTAAATCCGTTACAAGCTTTTTTAACTGATAATTCTCTTCTTCAAGTTGCCGGAGCCACTTTAACTCACTAACACCAACACCTCCATACCTTTTTTTTCAGTTGAAAAAAGTTGCTTGGTAAATACCCATTTGACGACAAATTTCCTCTACACGAGTGCCTGCATTTGATTGCATAATCGCATACACGATTTGTGCTTCTGTAAATTTTGACTTTTTGATGGTAACTATTTATTTTAATTTAAACTTTTTGTTACCCGAAACTCCACTTCTAATTTATCTGATTTTGCGGGAAGAGGTCATTTTATTATGGGCTCAACGCAAATTTCAATTGTGTTATCAATAATGGATTATTTACTACAACATGTTTAGTTGAAAAAAACGCCCGACCTGAAGGCCGGGCGTTTTTTTATTTACCCAATTTTACTTTTAAATTCTTATCCAACGCATCCAAAAACTCTTCGGTATACAAATAATGTTCTCCATGCGAAACTTTATTTCCATGAATACACACCGCCAAATCTTTTGTCATTTTTCCACTTTCAACCGTCTCTACACATACCTGCTCCAAGGTCTGACAGAAATTCATTAGCTCTTTATTGCCATCTAATTTTCCTCTGAATTCAAGTCCTCGTGTCCATGCAAAAATGGAAGCAATGGGATTGGTTGAAGTGGGTTTACCTGCTTGGTGATCTCTGTAGTGACGGGTAACGGTGCCATGTGCCGCTTCTGCTTCCATGGTTTTTCCATCAGGTGTCACCAAGGTTGATGTCATCAAACCGAGCGAGCCAAACCCTTGGGCAACGGTATCGCTTTGTACATCGCCATCATAATTTTTGCAAGCCCACACAAAATTGCCATGCCATTTTAGGGCACTTGCTACCATGTCATCAATTAACCGATGCTCATAAGTGATGCCTGCTGCTTCAAACTGCGATTGGTAATCCTGTTCATATATTTCCTGAAAAATATCTTTAAATCGACCGTCATATTTTTTCAGAATGGTGTTTTTGGTAGACAAGTACAATGGCCATTTTTTTTGCAGTGCGGTGTTGAAACAAGAGTGTGCAAATCCACGTATCGATTCCTCGGTATTATACATGGCCAAGGCAACCCCATCACCTTTAAAATTGAAGACCTCATGTTCGATGACTTCGCCATTTTCACCTTCAAACTTGATGGTCAATTTCCCTTTGCCTTTGGTTACAAAATCTGTTGCACGGTATTGGTCTCCAAATGCATGACGTCCGATACAAATGGGAGCGGTCCAATTAGGAACTAAACGAGGTACATTTTTACAAACAATGGGTTCACGAAACACTGTGCCATCCAAAATATTTCTGATGGTACCATTAGGCGACTTCCACATTTGCTTTAAGTTAAATTCTTTCACACGTTGTTCATCAGGTGTAATGGTAGCACACTTAATCCCAACATTGTATTGTTTGATTGCATTGGCAGCATCTATGGTTACCTGATCGTTTGTTTCGTTTCGGTATTCCATACCCAAATCAAAATATTTTATATCCAGTTCTAGGTAAGGCAAAATGAGTTTGTCTTTAATAAACTTCCAAATAATGCGGGTCATTTCATCTCCGTCTAATTCAACAATGGGATTGGTTACTTTTATTTTGGTCATAAAAAAATAAGGGTTACTTTATAACGTGCAATTAAGCATAAGTGAGAGAAAATAAAAAAGTTAGTTATCAGTCTGTGGTGAACATTAGTCGAACGCACCTTTAAGCTCATTCAGTCGGTTTGAATCGAGGCGGATAAAAATGAAGAGCAAAATGGTAAAGCTAAGCAAGGCTGAACCACCATAACTGAAGAAAGGCAACGGAATACCAATGACGGGAATCAGGCCAATCGTCATTCCGATATTGACAAAAAAGTGAAAGAATAAAATTGATGCTACACAGTAGCCATATATGCGGTTGAATTTTTGCTTTTGCCTTTCGGCCAGATACAGGATGCGCCAAAGCAGCAGCATATACAATATAACAAATATGGAGGTGCCAATAAAACCATATTCTTCACCAATGGTACAAAAGATAAAATCGGTACTTTGTTCAGGTACAAAGCGAAATTTATTTTGGGTTCCTTCCAGAAATCCTTTGCCCATCAATCCCCCCGAACCAATAGCAATTTTCGATTGTTGCACATTGTAGCCCGCACCTTTCAAGTCCACTTCTTTTCCAAGCAATACATTGATGCGTTGTTTTTGGTGGGGTTGCAATACATTTTCAAATACATAATCTACACTTCCGGCCAATGCGCACAATGCAATGGCTACCGCTCCAACGATAAGAATATTCTTGATGTTTCGCCTGATAAAGAGAGTGAAAACAGCTGCCAAAACGCCAATGATGATGTATAAGTAAAAAGCGGGGACAATAAGCGCAAGGACAGCTATCAGTGCAATCATTGCACCAATAAAAAGAAAATATCCAGGCAAGCCTTCTCTGTAAAATACCAAAATAAACGAAGCAAATACCAGTGCACTGCCGGTTTCATTTTGCAATAGAATAATTATTGGAGGCACAAGTACCAATAGCAACGAAAGGTTGCGAATTTTAGGATCAGTAAATTTGGTGTTATATCCGCTAAGTAATTTTGCCAGTGCAAGGCTTGTTCCAAATTTAGCAAACTCAGCCGGCTGCATGCGGAAACCGCCAATTTCAATCCACGAGCTTGAGCCTTTTACGGTAACTGAAAATGCAAGCACGGCCAGTAACAGCAAAATCGTGATACCATAAATAGGGTAGGCAAATGCATAAAAAAACTTTTCATCAATAAGTAAAATGAGCATGCCAATAAAAAAGGAAATACCCATCCAGGTAAGTTGCTTTCCGTAGTTCATGCTTTGGTCATATATCAGCGGGTGCGTGTCTTTATACACTGAGGCATAAATACATATCAGCCCCCATATCGTGCAGGCAAAATAGATGAGCAACGTCATCCAATCAACGTTTGATGGCTTGGGCTGCTTGAGTTGAGTCATTTTTGTATGGCATTAAATTTCCCTTGAGTATTCGCTCAAGCATGTATTTTCGGGTATCGTGTTTTCCTGTCAGGTATTGTTCAATCATTAAACTGGCAATAGGTGCAGCCCATGTAGCACCGAAGCCTGCATTTTCAACAAATACGGCAATAGCGATTTTTGGATTTTCTCTGGGTGCAAATGCAAAAAATACGGAGTGGTCTTTTCCATGTGGATTTTGAGCCGTACCTGTTTTTCCGCAAATGACAATTCCCGGAATGCGGGCAATGGTTCCCGTTCCACGTTCCAACACATCTTGCATACCGTCAATAACGATATTGAAATAGGCTGTATCAACGGTTACCCAATTTTTTTTGTTGTAAACCGGATTGGGATTTTTATTCTCGTCAATTGATCTTACCACATGAGGTGTTACAAAATAGCCATGATTGGCAATAATGGCCGTAGCATTTGCCATCTGAAGTGGTGTTATCCCTAATTCACCCTGACCAATTGCCAACGAAATGGTGGTAGACGATTTCCATCGGTTTCTTCCATAGATTTTATCATAGTACTCAGGCGGAGGTAAAAATCCTTTCCCTTCACCAAATATATCTACTCCTAATTTCTGACCAATTCCAAAACTTGCGATATGTTTATACCATTGTTTGTAGGCATCTTCTACTTTGGGGTATCGGGGGTTGTCAATTACGGTGCGGTATACGTTGCAGAAATATGCATTGCACGACATGGCAACCGCATCGCGCAAGGCCAACGGAGATCGGTGCGGGTGACAACCAACTTTTAATCCACCCATGTGGTATCCGCCTGCACAACCGTAAGTAGTGGAAGCCGCAAGCACATGCTCTTGTTGACCCACCAACGACATAATTACTTTAAATATGGAACCCGGTGGGTAAGGTGCAGCCATTGGTCGGTTAAACAATGGCTTGGAAGGATTGCGCAACAGTTTCATGTAGTTATTGCCTCGCTCACGTCCAATCAATAAATTTGGATCATACGTAGGCGTGCTAATCATCGCCAGTATTTCTCCGCTTTGAGGTTCTATGGCCACAATACTTCCTATTTTATTTTGCATCAACTCTTCACCCAATGCTTGCAATTGTTGGTCAATACTAAGCGTAATATTTTGCCCCGATACAGCAGGAGTGTCGAATTCCCCTTCTTTATATCTGCCCTGTGTTCTATTCTTAGAATCTACCAAAACGTAGCGCACACCTTTTTGTCCCCTAAGCACTTCTTCATAAGATCTTTCCACACCACTGATTCCAATAAAATCACCCATACGGTAATAGCCTTGCGATTTTTCGATATCACGGTCATTTACTTCGCCAATATATCCCATTACGTGAGCGGCATTGCTGTATTTGTATTTTCTATCGGTTCTTACTTCAACAAAAAATCCGGGGAAGTCATACATCCTTTCTTGAAATGCTGCGTAAATTGGAATGGTTAATTGCTTTTCGAAAAGCGAAGGACGATAGGGTGCATAGCCTACGCTGCGTTTTATTTTTTCAAATCGGGCAATAAATGTTTCGATAGAAATACCTAGGGTTTTACAAAACAATGCGGTATCCAGATTTTTTACTTGCTCGGGTATAACCGATAAATCATAGATGGCATCATTATATACCAACAACTCTCCGTTTCGGTCATACATCAGTCCGCGAGCCGGATAGATGGTTTGCTCCTGCAACACATTTGCTTGCGCAAAGCGCACATAACTTTCATCCAACAACTGAAGTTGCACAAGCCGCAGCAAATACAATACGGCTACCGAAATAAAAATAGCTAACAGTACAAATCGTTTATTCTGCTGATTATTCATTTGACTTCCCAACGTTGTAGAAAAGTAACTGACCAATATTAATCAGTAACAACGATACGAAAGTACTTAAGATAATACGAAGGAGTGTAGAAAAGAATTCCCTGAATGTGTAAATCTCTAGAAAAAATAATGCAAAATGGTGCACAAAAATGAGCGCAAATGCATAAAAGTTGAACCACACGATGCCTTTTTGTGAAATGGATGGTATGATATTTCCTAATTGATCTTCTTTAGTTGTGGCTGCTGCCAAATAAAAGTAACGCAAATATCCCATGAGATTGGCAGCTGCAATATGTAAACCCGGTGTGCTTGAAAATGCATCAATAATGGCACCTGTAAGAAATGAAATAACAACTACCATCCACGGTTTCATACTGATTGGAAGCAATAGTATGAACGCTACATAGATATAGGGATTTACCAAACTGCTCAATTCAATATTATTTACCACCAGTAACTGTAGCATCACGATGACGATGAGTCGGAACAAATATGTTAGTATTTCTAAAATCACTTTGTGGTAAGCTGTGTTTCGAGTTGTTGTTGTTCTTCTTTAAAAATATTATTAATCACATACACAGAAGAGAGTTTACTAAAGTCGGTATATAACTCAACCGTTATTGAATGGAAATTATCTCCCGGTTCAAGCGATTGGTCAATTACACGGCCAATTCTTATGCCTTCCGGAAAAATAGTGGAATAGTTGCTCGTGATGATATTGTCATTAATTGATACAGGAACGTGCTTGTTTACATCAAGCAATTTGGCATATTTAGGGTTAATGCCATCCCATACCAGCGACCCAAAGGCTTGTGTTTTGTCAAGCTTGGCACTGATTTTACAGTTGTTGTTCAAAAATGAAAGTACCGTAGCGTAATGGTCAGATACATTTAATACAATACCCACAATTCCGCTTTCGCATATCACCGCCATTTCAGGTTTCACACCATGAAGACGGCCCCTATTGATGGTGATATAATTGTTGCGTTTGGTTACCGAATTGTTCACCACCTTAGCAGCCAGGTAAGTGTATTGCTGTTTGTATATGGTATCTTTAATGCTGTTGCTTGTGATATTGTTTTCATAATACGAAGTAAGTAACAAGGAGTGAAGTCGGGCATTCTCCTGCTGAAGGCTATCATTTACTTGTCGCAATGAAAAATAAGATTCAATATTATTTACACCGGTATAAAATGAGCTGGTGATTCCGGTTGTAAAGTTCACAAAACTTGCTTTTTGGTAGTTGTTGAAACGGTAGATGACAACCATCGCAAAAACTTCTAATGCGAAGAAAAGGAAGAAAACATAGTACTTATAAATAAAGAATATCAGGTTGCGCATCTTTCGTTTGTTTCGATACGGATTTTCAGTAAAAGATTTGCCTCATTGATAAAGGTTAACGTGTTCAACTTATGTCATTAAGAATTTGAAGCTCTTCAGATTTTTAAGTGCCATACCTGTTCCCCTAACAACTGCGCGAAGCGGATCATCAGCCACATGCACTGGTAGCCTTGTTTTTTGTGCTATGCGTTTATCTAAGCCACGTAATAATGCACCACCACCTGTTAGGTATAAACCGGTAGAGAAAATGTCGGCTGACAATTCGGGTGGCGTTAATTCAAGTGCCCTCAAAACAGCTTCCTCAATTTTGGAAATAGATTTGTCAAGCGCAGCAGCAATCTCGCTGTACGAAACGGTGATTTGTTTTGGAATACCGGTCATTAAATCACGGCCATTTACAGCATAATCAGGAGGTGGATTATCCAATTCTGTTAATGCTGAGCCTACTTCAATTTTTATACGTTCAGCTGTTCTTTCTCCAACCAACAGGTTATGTTGCCTGCGCATATAATCCAATATATCATCTGTAAATTCGTCACCGGCTACACGGATTGATTGATCGCAAACAATACCAGCAAGGGCAATTACTGCAATTTCTGTTGTACCTCCACCAATATCAATAATCATATTTCCCATTGGTTCGAATACATCAATGCCAATACCAATTGCTGCTGCCATTGGTTCGTGTATGAGGTAAACTTCTTTGGCTCCAGCACGTTCGGCACTGTCTTTTACCGCTCTTTTTTCTACTTCGGTAAT
>CAYSBE010000003.1:41382-50657 GCA_964429245.1 uncultured Bifidobacteriaceae bacterium
ATGGCTAAATCCTGCGTAAGGAAACTGAACATGCCCATGTGTTATTCTTCGCGTTTAAATGGTTAATCAAAAATCTGAGGTGCAAATTAGAATAATATTTGGGAATATATACCCGTGTTGGTTTAATGTTTAAAATGCCTGATTCCCGAGAAATACATGGCTATATTGTGTTCGTTGCAGTAATTGATGCTTAAGTCGTCTTTTATGGAACCTCCGGGTTGCAACACAGCTGTAATTCCTGCATTACCTGCAATTTCTACACAGTCGGGGAAAGGGAAAAAGGCATCGCTGCCCATCACTGCGCCTTGCAACTCAAAACCAAATTCGGCTGCTTTGCCAATGGCATTTTTTAAGGCATCAATCCTAGAGGTTTGCCCACAACCTATGCCTATAAGTTGTTTGTTTTTTGCCAATACAATGGTATTGGATTTGGTATGTTTTACAATCTTATCGGCAAAAATCAGGTCGGCTATCTGGTTGGCTGATGCCTCAAATTGGGTGACTAATTTTAAATCTTTTGCTTCAAGCACAACAGCATCTCGGTCTTGTTCAATTACGCCATTGAGCAAACTCCTGAAAATTTTGGTGTTGGGAAGGTTGCCTTTTTGGATGAGCAATACCCTGTTTTTTTTGCTTTTCAATAACTCTAGCGAGTTGCCCTCATAAGCAGGTGCAATGAGCACTTCCATAAAAAGCTTATCAATTTCCTGAGCTGTAGCAACGTCAATTGGGCGGTTGGCAATAATTACTCCCCCAAAAGCTGAAACCGGATCACCAGCTAGCGCTTCGCGGTAGGCCTCCGCAATTGTAGCTCTTGATGCAATACCACAAGGATTATTGTGTTTGATGATGGCAACGGTTGGTTCATCAAAATCAGCTATCAGGTTCATGGCTGCGTCCACATCGAGCAAGTTGTTATACGAAAGTTCTTTGCCATGCAGTTGTTCAATCAAATCATTCAGCGGACCAAAAAAAGTACCTTTTTGATGCGGATTTTCCCCATAGCGCAGTGTTTGCGCTGGTGCCACACTCGACTTAAATGCAGTTGGATTTTGTTTGTCAAAATACTGGAAAATCAAACCATCATAATGTGATGTAATATGAAACGCTTTGGTGGCAAATTGTCTGCGCTGTTCAATACTTGTTTGTGCTTTTTGTTCCGTTATTAAATCCGATACCGCTTTGAAATTTGCTTTGTCACACACAATTAATGTGTCGTTGAAGTTTTTTGCAGCTGCACGAATCAGCGAAACACCACCAATATCAATTTTTTCAATAATGCTTGCCTCATCGGTTGTGCTTTTTACGGTTTCTTCAAATGGATACAAATCCACCACTACCAAATCAAAAAACGGTATTTGGTATTCTGCTACTTCTTTATTGTCTTGTTCGTTATCTCGCCTGGCCAATATGCCTCCAAACACTTTAGGGTGAAGCGTTTTTACCCTTCCTCCCAAAATACTTGGGTAGCCGGTGAGGTCTTCTACGCGATGCACGTTGATGCCAAGTTTTTCAATAAAATCTTGCGTGCCACCGGTTGAATATATCTGAACATCATGCGCTGCAAGGGTTTGGGCCAACGTATCAAGGCCATCTTTATAAAAAACGGAAATCAGCGCATTGCGCAAGGGGCGTGGTTCTAGCATGTATGATTAGGATTTATTAAACGGCAAAAGTAGGTATGTGGGCAGCACTTACCAAGTTCAATATAGAAACATTTTTTCCCCAAGTTCATGGTTTGTTTTGTTTCAAGTCTGATTAATTTTTAATAGGCTAAACCTAACGATTCAGAAATGTTTTATAAGTGAACAAGACTTGTTTTGTTCAATAAATTGTATTTTAGCAAAATGAATCACTATTCAGAACGTATTAATATCGACCCGTCTACACGGTTTGGCAGACCAACCATTCGCGGCATGAGAATTTCTGTTTATGACATTCTCGGTTGGTTTGCTTCGGGAATGTCGGTACAGGAAATACTGGCTGACTTCCCTGAATTGACAGAAGAAGATTTAAAAGCAGCACTTGCATACGCAGCAGACAGAGAACACAAATTGTTAATTGTATAGTGAAACTGCTGTTTGACCAAAATATATCCTTTAGGGTAGTAATTAAACTGAAACACCTGTTTCCTGATTGTGATCAAGTACGTACACTACAATTAGAAAATAAATCTGATATTGAAATTTGGCGTTTTTCTAAAGAGAATGGCTATACAATTGTGACATTTGATGCGGATTTTTATGATATGGTTACCTTATATGGCCATCCACCTAAAGTTATTTGGTTACGAACAGGAAACATTATAACTGAAAACCTTATTTCGGTCATCACTTCCCATGCTGAAATAATTCAATCCTTTCTTCAAGATGCTGCCTATGAAAATTTAGGTTGTCTTGAAATAAGTGGCAGATAATATAGCCGAACCTTTCACTTAAGCTCAAGCAATGTCACACACTCCACATGGTGGGTATGCGGAAACATGTCAACGGGTTGCACTTTGGTAACCTTGTAAAGCTCAGTCATCAAGGCAATGTCACGCGCCTGGGTTGCGGGATTGCAGCTTACATACACAATTCTTGCGGGCAATAGTTCCAATATTTTTTTTACCACATCTTCGTGCATTCCTGCCCGTGGCGGGTCAGTTATGATTACATCCGGTTTGCCTTCTTTTTGTATCAGGCTATCATTAAGTACCTGCTTCATATCACCTGCATAAAATGAGGTATTGGCAATACCATTAAATGCCGCATTCATATCTGCATCAACAATTGCTTCCGGAACATATTCAATTCCTGTAACATGCTTGGCTTGCTTGGCCACAAACAAGGCAATGGTGCCAACACCCGTATATAAATCATATACATTTTCATTGCCACTTAATTGGGCAAATGTCCTTGCAGTTTCATACAACTTTTGTGTTTGTAGGGTATTGGTTTGGAAAAACGATTTTGGTCCAATTTTAAATTTCAGATCTTCTAATTGTTGAATAAGAAATACATCCCCACTGTATACTTGTGTTTCCAAGTCATTTATCGTATCATTCAGTTTTTCATTTATGATGTAAACCAATGACGATATTTGTGGGAAAGTATTTTTAATAAATTCAAGCAATGCTATCCTTTTTTCAGCGTCTTCATTACCAAAAACCACAATCAGCATCCACTGACCTTGGGGGTTGTTTCGGAAGATAAGGCTTCGCATGAATCCTTCGTTTGCATATAAATTAAAGAAGCTAAAGTTGTGCTCGAGGCAATATTCCTGAATGCGGTTTCGGATGGTATTGTGCAAATCATCCATGAGCCAACACTTATTTACATCAAAAACCTTGTCAAATCTTCCCGGAACATGATACCCAAGGCCGGCATGTTGTGCATACGTCATATCATCTTTGCCATCAAGGCTAGTAAGCCAACGCTTTTCAGTAAAACTGTATTCCAGCTTATTGCGATAAAATATGGTTTCGGGAGCACCAATCACAGGTAAAATTTCAGGGAAATCAAACTTTCCGATTCGCTCATAGGCATCAAGTACTTGCTGGTGCTTATATGTTAGCTGCGCCTGATAATCCATTTGTTGCCATTTGCATCCCCCGCAAATGGAATGGTGTTCGCAAAATGCATCCACCCGGTTGGTTGAAGGTTTGATTATTTCTTCAATGACTGCAACGGAATGTTTCTTTTTGGAAGAAACTTCTCTGATATCAACAATATCGCCAGGCACCGCTTTTTCAACCATTATCACTTTCCCATCGTGGTGTGCAATGCACACACCCTCACTACCGGCTTTGGTAATTTCAATCTGTTGAATGCGTTTTGGAACAAATTTTTTTCTACCCATATCGGGCAAAGATAAGGATTGCGTGAATAGCTTTTCTTTTTGGTGCAAACACTTAGTTTTGTGCTTTGTTATAAAACTAAATGAAAATCACAGAATACATAAGCAATGCCAAGGATACGCTTTTCTCTATTGAAATACTTCCGCCACTAAAAGGAAAGGATATCAAGTCATTATACGAAGGCATTGATCCCTTAATGGAATTCAAACCTGCATTTATTGACGTGACCTATCACCGTGAGGAGTTTATTTTGCGCAAACGTAAAGATGGTGGATTTGATAAGGTGTATACACGCAAACGCCCGGGTACGGTTGCCATTTGTGCCGCTTTGATGAATCGATATAAAGTTGAAGCGGTGCCACATTTGATTTGTGGCGGATTTAGCAAAGAAGAAACAGAGAACGCATTGATTGACCTAAATTTTTTGGGTATTCAAAATGTGCTGGTATTGCGTGGCGATGGAATTAAAAATGAGCCGCACTTTGTGCCTGAGCCCGATGGCAATAAAGATTCGCTTGAATTGCTTAACCAAGTATTGGACATGAATAAAGGCATTTACCTGGATGATGATTTGGAAAATGCAGTTCCTACAGATTTTTGTGCAGGCGTATCCGGATATCCTGAAAAACATTTTGAAGCTCCCAATATGAGCAGCGATTTAAAATGGCTAAAAGCAAAAGTTGATGCCGGTGCCGATTATGTGGTTACACAAATGTTTTTTAACAACAGCAAGTTTATTGAGTTTACAGAGCAATGCAAGAAAATGGGAATCACCATCCCCGTTATTCCGGGCCTAAAGCCGCTTACCACCAAAAAACAATTGAGTGTATTGCCTAAATTATTTCATATTGATATTCCGGATGAGTTGGTTGATGCAGTAAACAAATGCAAAGACGACAAAGCTGTGAAACAAGTAGGCATTGAATGGGCTATTCAGCAATCAAAAGAATTGAAAGCCGCAAATGTTCCTGTATTGCACTATTACACCATGGGCTTAAGCGAAGCCACCAGGCAGATTGCTAAAGAGGTGTTTTAAGAAGCGAGAGACGAGATTTTTGTATAAGAGGTTGCCTTTGGAACAGGGCAGCCTCTTTTTTTATGATTTTGTTACTCGTTAGTTTCAATAAACATTAAGCAATCGTGTTGTATTTTTTTTTGACATCAGATAGGGCGATGATGTTACCTTTACAATCAGTAAATACGCTAAAGCAATTAGAGAACAGCATCAGTTTCACAAATGAAATTTGCAATACATGACACAATTGAAACACCTGCGATACTGAAATTTCCTGATACTCGCGTTCCATGCGAGCAAAATGATTGGGAGAATAGGACATAGCAATACTTAAATCTTTACTTGTCATATTTTGCAATTTGCGGAGTTGCTTGATACCGTTGTAAAGCCTGATATAAAAATGCACGGCATGTAAATCATTGTCGGGTGCACACAACTCATTCAACAAATGCAATGCTTCTTTTGATTGCAGCAAGTTTGTTTGCGGATTGTCTTGAAATTGCGGGGGGGTAAAACATTGATAACCAGAAAATTGTAAAATAGCAAGTGGTGAAAGTTCTAGTACATGAGCAAGTTTTTTAAGGCAATGCAATTTTAATTCTTTCTGGTTGCGTTCCAGTTTGCCGTAATGGTCTTCGTCCATTTTGCCAAGTTGAGAAGCCATATAAAGTTGAGTAAGATTGGCCTGTAAGCGCAAATGCTTGAGGTGGTGTATAAGCAAGGGATTATTCATAGGAACACGATATTAAAAACTGTTCCTTGTATTAGCAAGTTAAAAAAATGCAAATCAGGAAAAGAATCGTTTTTAGAGTATGAAAGTTTCAAGCGAATCGTTTTTAGAGTACGAAAGTTTGCAAAGAATCTTTTTGAGAGCATGAAACTTTCATAAGCAGAAAAAAATGCTTATAACATTGTTGTGCTTAAAAAAACAAAAGCACAATTATGAACACAATTAAACTCACACTGCTCGGCATTATGGTAATGCTGACAGCAAGCCTAAGGGCGCAAACAACTCAATCTGAATACTGGTTTCTTGGTAGCTACCAGTTTGATTTTACACAAACTGCCTTTCAGCTACCACAGCATAATGGTATAGGGCCAACAAATGGCTTGTATGTTGAAAATGGAGATATTGGTTTCTACATAAATGATAATAATAAGATATACAATAAAAATGGAACTGTGATTGGTCAAATAAATACATCATCACAATTTAGAAATTTTGAACATTTAATTGTTCCTTTTTTTGGAAATGATAAGTGTACAAATCCAAAGTATTTTCTATACTCCTATGACCCATTTCAACAATTAAATGGAGGTGATATTAACGTAGGAGTAATTGAATTAAATAGAAGTACAGGCTTGGCAACTTATTCAGGGCTTCTTAAAAATTCATTTAATAATGATATTTTTATTGCTTCGGTTTATGGGAACAGTGTATCAATAGCCGCTAGTAAAGAATTTAATAGGTATCGCCATATTTATATTGCAGGGTCAAATAGTATTGTTAAAGTAAAATTAACCGATAAATACAGTCAGCAAAACAACTATGGGTATGAAGCGCCTCAGCAATTAAGCATATCTTTAACAAATAGCGGATATCCTATGGAAATGGAAATTTCAGCTGACGGAACAAAATTAGCATGGATTTCATCTAACGATTCTGAAAATGATAGAGTATTTGTTTGTGACTTGGATAACAATGGAAACTATGTTACAAATTCAGTAAAGTCATTTAATACGGGATTTAATACAAACCTTACAGGCAAAGGTTTGGAATTTAATCCAAACGGAACTAAACTATATTATAGCTCTGGCGGTACGTCTAATGGTCACGGTGTTTTTGTAATTGATCTTACACAGCAAAACCCAACACCTTCATTAATTTCAAATACTCAAGATTATGGAAATTCACAAATTGAACTAGGCTACGATGGACTATTATATGTAGCATCAAATTCAGATATTATCCAAATAAACCCAACAAATAACAGTTTAGGGAACACATTTGGTTACCAAGCTGCGGTTTTACCAACTTACGGAGGGTATTCTTTACCCGACCAAATAGACGGAGAAGTTTATGCTAACCGATTTGTGCCTGCAACTCAAGTATATGATGTTACTAACCATACAGTTACCAGTTCAACAGCTACTTGGAATGAAAACAGTAATCCAATTAATACAAATAGTGGTGGAGTGTTACGCATTAAAAATTCACTAAATTTTGGAGGTGGTGCTAATATTACTATTGAGAATATGACACTGGAATTTGGAGAAGATGCCTGGATGAATATTATGGATGGCGCAAAAGTAAAATTAGAGAATTGTACACTACGCATAGCAGGAGAATGCAACAAAATGTGGAATGGTATATTTATACAGGGAGGACAGAATGTAGATTCTGAACTTGAAAATTACAACCTGGATTTTGGCACACTTATACGGGATGCAAAGCGTGCCATATATGCCTATGGGAGTAGGGCAAAATTAAATATTCACGAAAGAGCAAATTTTATGGCCAATGAATCCGATATTTATTTAGAATTAACTGATGGGAATAAAATTATTATAAATAAGTCCAACTTTAATGGAGAAGAAATATTGCGAGACCAAAACAAAGGTGATGCTAATGGATATAGTGATGGTTATAAACGAAGCAAACGTGCTATAGAGATATATTATGGTACAAATTTGCATCAAATTACTTTAACAAATCAAACTACCGGATATCAAGAAGCAGTTTACATAACAGCTACAGATTTCAAATTACAGAACTTTTCTACAATTAATGCTAAGAAAGTAGGTTTGTTTGCAGATGCAAAACGCCAAAATAAAATTGCGACATTAGATGAATATGAAATATACTCATCACGTGCAGGTGTAACAATAAGAAATGGATATGATGCGAATGTTTACCGCAGTCATTTTGAAGATGTTTATGGCGGTTTTGCTCTTGACTGGCGTCATAATTATGGTAATGCTATTAACATTGGAGATTTGGCAGACCCCAACAAGAAAAACACGTTTAAATTGTGCAATTGGAGTGCAGTCAATTTGTATGACAATATTAACTTAGTACCTGAGCAAGGTGGCTCAATAATTAACATTCACTACAATGAATTTAATACCCAGCCCTATGCCAAAGGAATTTCAATTCACGAAATATCTGTAGGTACAAACGCCAGCCATGAGAAACTGCTCATCAGCCACAACGATATTGATGTGGGCAGGGGCATTGAGTTGATAAATGTGTTTGGTGAATATCCATTTAATCCTAGAGCGACAGATTATTATAGTAGTAGCCCAAATTTTACAAACTATAAAATAGAGAATAATCAAATTCACTTCAAAATCGACTTTAATCCGCAATCGTATGGCATTGCAGCCAATGGCAGTGGCGGATTCGGCATAGTAAGCAATAATATAGAATCCAATGTGCCCACTGCTTGGCAAAATTCAGGAGTTGAAATAAAAGACGGGCCCAATACGTTAATCCTGAGTAATTTTGCATCAGCAGGCTCAGGCTTGCTGGCCATGTCAAATATGTTGGGGTCAAATTATTATTGCAATACCATGTATCAATGTGTAAACGGAATTAAACTGGCTAAAGCCCATATTTTGCGAGGAGATTATCAAACACACGGCATTGTAAATGTAGATTCTCGCCATAATACCATTGGCTCTACCTGGGGTTGGGGGTCTGATATGATGGTAGGTACTGTGGAGCAAAACTGTAAAAATAACCAATGGGTTTTTTTGCCTGCCATACCCTTTATTACATATCCATACGGCTGTGGTAACATCAATGCCGGAACTGCTACCAATAGCTTTTGTGAAACCAACAGTGAGGAAATGACAAGCGAAACAAGTGCGGTATCGGTTACCAATATTCCTGTTGTATTGGAGTGGAAAGTAAAATATTACAATGAGCGTATGTTCCGTAACGAACATTTTACATCAGGCACTTCGGATAATAATGTTAAAAAGCTGATGGACATAGAAGACATGATGGCCCTGCAACAATTTGAGGATGCAAGAGAAGAGTTTGACAACTGGAATATCAATGATGATATCATCAACGATTATATTACGGTGTATTCTTTGGCATTAAAAAAACACCTCGATTTAGGCGATACGCTTGCATTAGATTCAGAAGATGTCGTAACCTTACGCACAATAGCACATAAAGACCCCATCTATACCAGCCCTGCAGCATATGCTGCAAGAGCCATGCTTTGGGATGAAACTTTTGAAGAAGTAACCGATACCTTGCCTGAACAACTTTTGAATATAAGTGGTTATGCAGGTATGTATTGTCATGATACGCTTGAAGGAATATCTATTTGGATAGAAGATCAAGCAAATAATATTATCTGCAGCACAACTACAGATGTAAATGGAAATTTTATATTTGAAGGAAGT
>CAYSBE010000004.1:0-15233 GCA_964429245.1 uncultured Bifidobacteriaceae bacterium
GCAAAAATTACTTTTTTACCTTCTACAAAAATCCCCACACGATAATCCGCAATTCTTATGCGGTATGCTGATTTATGACCTTTTAATTTTTTTGCTTGTTGAACCTCACTAAAGCTTTTTGCCGATTCAATACTAACAATAAGTTTGGCAATATTCTGTTTTACAGACTTTATACTAATCTTATCAATATCTTTGCTGAATTTATCTAAAAATTCAACTTCCATTAGGATTTTAATTTAGACATAATTGTTTCGCGACTAGCTTTTTTATTCCTATCAGCAGACTTCATTAACTTATATAATCCAATATCTTCCATTTCTTCAATAGAAACTGAAGTTGATGAAATACCTAGTTTCTTTAAAAGCTCGGACAGAAATTTAAATTCAGTCGAATTTTTTGCTGTTATTACAATTCCTTTCATGTTACAAATATAAAAAATAATCATAGAATCGTTTGATGAGGTTTAACCTTGATAAAGCAGATCGCGGCTATTGCAATTGCACTACAAATCCCTTAGCTTCGATAGTGTAAAAAACAACACTCCAAATTGCACCCCGCTACCCGCCATACAACCAATACATTAACCTTGCTAAGCGGGCATCGTTTCAGATTTAATAGTATGGAACGTGACAATGAAACCTACGGATTGGGCAATGCTTACGATTTTGGTGATCGTATATACAATTCACGGTTAGGCAAGTGGATGTCTCCAGATAAACTCGCAAGGGAGTATGCCCCAATTTCACCGTATGTGATTTCTCTTAATAACCCATTAATATTTAGAGATGCTGATGGTAATTATGTAATAGGTTCCGATGGAAAGCCTGTAACTTATACTCAAGGGCAAAATGGTCAAATTGAATGGTCTTCAAATGCAACCGCAGATGTAAAGAAAATTGGAGAGGCGATGCTTAAAACTGAGAAAGGAAAGCAAGTGTTTGATAAAATGGTTGCATCAAGAGGTAAAGTACACTTAAAATATTCGGAGAAAGCTTTATATCAACAAACCCCAACAGGCAAGTATAGGTTAAGTTATGGTATGACAGAATCGTTATATAATGAAAAGTTACCTGATGGGTCTGAAAGTGCAAAGGCTATTGAAGATATTGATGGTACACTTGTTCTAGAAGAAGTTGAAATAACAATTTACGGAGGCACTTTTAAAGCTGCAAAAGGGGATATGTCAGCAATGCCAGAGGGAACTGAGATGAAGGATATTATAATAACCGACCCAGAAAGAATGTACTTAGGAACAGAAGAAGAAATGTTAAATGGAGTGGGAACACATGAAGGTACCCATTTCTTAACAACTCCTGATGAGGTTGCTAAAGGTAAAACGGATTTAGAAAAAACACCGAACAGGGAAGAAAACAGAAGCCGAAAACAGTACAATAACTTAGAAAAAGACTAATGAAACAGATTATAAAAACAACGATTGTCTTTTTTGTACTAATTTATGGATGTAAGACCAATCAGCGATACTCTGATAATAAATGTTACAAAAATGAGAGTGTTAAAGTTGCTCTTAGCGTAAAGCAGACTGATAGTTTACAAACGTATCTTAAAGCATATTTTAATCCTCCTTGCAAAATTGAGCAATTATGTTTTTTCGATCGAGGAACTGTGAAATACAGTGATAGAATTGTGGGAATGTTCGAAGTCAATATGCCTATTCAGCATTTACCTTCATTATTCATTTTGAAACATATTGATGATAGTATTGATATACTAAGTGGGGTGGATATACATTTATATTATAAGCAGATAAATCATTTTGTAGTAAAGCATAAAAGCTATTTAAGTCCTAATGCCAAAAGAGGAATTATTAGAACTTTGAATAAGTACTCAATTGCAAATGGGAAATGATAGTGTCGGTAATGTCCCATTTATCAAGTAAAAAAACCGCTGCCACAAGAATCTTTCCCTCCGCTAACGCGCGAAAAGCAGTTCAGCGGAGATAATTCTTTCGCAGTGCCTAACCAATCTTAAACTTGGTATCTTGCAATTGCACCACAAACCCTTAGCCCTTGTATAAATAGCGAGATGTTCAAGTAAATAGACAATTTTTTGTTTGTGTTTATAATTATACACACATTATCAACAATGTTTGAACTACAATTTGTATAATTGTATTTCGTTAACCATGATAAGTATGTCAAAAAAGCAATCTAATCGAAACATTTTTCAAACAGTAATGCTCACAATTTCTGTTATAGGAATCCTTGTTATTGTTGTCGCTTTTTCAGGTGTAGTTGCTACTCCAAATGTGTTATCCAAACTAAGTTCGCCCACTTATCCGTCATTCGGTGTAAACTTGCCTGCCGATTTTGAAGTACACGGAATTGATGTATCTCGTCATCAGCAAAATATTGACTGGGAGGCTGTTAGTAAAATGAAACACAATGATGTGTCCATTTCATTTGTATATATTAAAGCATCAGAAGGCAAAACCATATCTGATAATTATTTTAAGCAAAATTGGAGAGCAGTAAAAGAGCATGGAATGTTGAGAGGCGCTTACCATTTTTATCGCCCTCATTTAACTGCAGAGGTGCAAGCAAATTTATTCTTCTCTCAGTTGCCAAAATTAGAAAAAGGAGATTTACCTCCTGTATTGGATATTGAGATTAAAGGAAATACTCCAGTTTCAACCATGAGAAAAGGATTGAAGAAGTGGTTGGTAATGGTAGAAAAGAAATATGGTGTTACTCCCATCATTTATACCAACTACAGTTTTCATAAAAACTACTTAAATACTCCGGAATTTAAAAAATATCCATTATGGATAGCACATTACAAAACGCCTAACTTGTATCATAAAATGAGTAATTGGCATTTTTGGCAACATACCGATAGGGCCAATGTAAATGGTATCAGAGGTGGGGTAGATTTCAACGTGTATAAAGGGAGTTTAGATGAGTTGAAAACCCTTTGCAAAAAGTAATTGCTATTTCTTTTTAGAAGTGAGTATGGCCACCACAAATGCAAATGAACCAAGTGCCAAAATCAATAAGAAACCATATTTAGCTTTCACATAAAAATCATAAGCCAGGTATACTGCGATAAAACTAAATATTGCTAACCGCAATGTTTTTCCAATTTGATTATTTCCTCTGCTTATTCTTGGTAAAATAAAATACATAAATGCCACAATAGCTACCAAGGCTAAACACAATAAAATTATTTGAAGGGTTGTCATGGTTCAAATATTATTTTAAATCTAATAGATTTTTCAGCTTAACAAATATGGCTGTATTGTCATAGATGCCACTGAAATTTTCTGAACCGGGGCCAAAAGCAAATACTGGAACCATGATGCCTGTATGTTCGTTGTAAGTATATTTTGGTATAAATGCTTTTTTATCCGTTCTGTTTTCTGTTAAGGCCAATCCTCCCGTTTCATGATCTGCCGTAACAATTACAAGCACATCTTTTTGCTTTTCAGCCCAGTTGAGTACTTCATTTATACAATCATTAAAATCCCATAATTCAGTTTGCATGTATTCAAAATCCATTGCATGTCCACCCCAATCAATTTGAGAGCCTTCTATCATCAGCATCATGCCATTGGGATTTCTGTTGGCATTAAAAATAGCCAGTTTCGATGCCCGGGTCAGAAAATCACTCCGACCATCCAGCATTCTAGGCATGCCGTCATAAGCATTCAGATACACCATTTTATCTGATCTGATATTCTGCCAATTTGATGAATCAGCTGATGTAGTAAATCCTTTGGCCTGCAATTCGGTAAGTAAACTACGGTTGTCTTTACGCTGCTCAAAAAATTTGTAACCACCGCCAATGGCTATGTCACAATTGCCATTCAGCAGTTGTTCTGCTATGTTTTCATATTGTCTGCGGTGTGTTACGTGCGCATAAAAACTTGCTGGAGTAGCATGCACAATGGATGAGGTAGCAACTACTCCTGTTGACCATCCTATTTTTTTCACCAACTCAAATAATGTTGGCATTGGCATGCTATCGGCATCAACTCCAATGGCATTGTTGTATGTGCGCTTACCTATTGAAATGGCAGTTGCACCTGCACCACTATCTGTTACATAATCATCTGCCGAATGTGTTTTACTAAGACCGATAACCTGAAATCTTTCAAATGCATTTCTTCCTTGATAGTTACTCATTGCACCTGTAATTTGTGCCAGTCCCATACCATCACCAATCATGATGATGACTTTTTTGGGTTTCTTCTCTTTGGCTTCTTTTTCAGTATGTTTAAATGCATATACCGAAATGATTAGTAAAGCGCTTATGGTGATTGCAATAGTTTTTTTCATCTTGAAAGTAATTAAGTTCTGGCTATAGGAGTGTATTTATATTAATTCATAATTTTTTCCGGGCAATGTTCTGATAATGCCTTGCATTTCTAAACCCAGTAGTATTAATGACAGGTTGCTTGAGTCCATTTGCATATCATGCGACATATTATCAATATCAGCTTTTTGCTTCTGTCTGATGTAGTTTAATACACCCAGTTCATCTTCACTCAAATTGAGTGGCAACTCTTGTTGTATTTGAGAAGGAGTATTTGTTGATTCCCAATTCATCCAACTCAATACATCTTCGGGTTTGGTTAAAATTGCGGCTTTATTTTGCTTAATGAGTTTATTGCACCCGGCTGAATAGAGGTCGCCAATTCTACCCGGAACGGCCATCAATTCTTTATTGTACCCGTTTGCAAGTTCGGCTGTTATCATAGCGCCACCACGTTCAGCTGTTTCAATTACCAACAATACATCACATAGTCCGGCTACTATTCTGTTTCTAGTCGGAAAATTCTCTCTGTCAGGATTGGTTTGGCTCATATATTCGGTTAGCAACCCGCCATGTTCAATCATGCGTTTTGCGGTTACGGAATGTTGTGCAGGGTAAATTCTATCTAAACCATGAGCCATCACTCCAACGGTGGGTAAACTATTTTTAATAGCTGATTTATGTGCATGAATATCTATTCCATATGCGAGACCACTTAAAATAAGACTACCTGTTGGCCTAAGTATTTCACATATTTCATCAATCAGGTGTTTGCCGTAATCACTTGCTTTACGGGTACCAACAATGCCCACAATTTTTGTATTATTTAAATCGGCATTTCCCAAATAGTATAAGATAGCGGGAGAGTCATCAATTTGTTTTAATCGTTTGGGATAAGCATCTGATGCATAAAACAAGGTATTTATTTTATGCTTTTCAATAAATAGGAGTTCATTTTCAACCCTGTCAAAATCATTAAAAGCAATGATGGCTTCAGCCGCTTTCTCTCCAATACCCGGAATGCGTAGCAGTTTTTGTTTTTTTTGTTTGAATACCTCTTCGGCACTGCCACAATAACTGATGAGATTTTTTGCAAGCACATTGCCAATCCAAGGCACCAGTGTAAGTGCCATTTCATAATAATAAGTGGGTTTTGCCTGAGCCTGCATGTTGTGAAAATAAATATTTATTTTCTTTATGCAATTATAAAATATCCCTTGTTATTAAGTATGGAATGATTAGCCACAATAATCCCTTTATCAAAAAAAATAGAAACCCGAGTATGCCAAGTTTTCTAAAATATTCCAATATGACTCGTTTATTCAGAAATGATTTCATACACTTTAAAATCACTGGTCATTGGTGCTCTTTGCCCAAGTTCTTTGGCTTTTCTTATATCTTCAAAACCCCTTTTGTGCCCTTCAATAAATTCGGGTGATGATGTCCAATCTTTAAATGCTTTTTCATTTTCCCAATAACTCACAATTAGATATGCATCATCATTTTTTATTGGTTTTAAAACATGCATGTTTTTAAATCCAGGCATACGATCTATTGCATGTGCTCTGGTTGCGAATAAGTCTTCAAAACGTTGAGCATACTCTGGCTCGCATTTAATGTAATTAATAGCAACAAAATTCTCTTTCATATATTTTAAATTGAATATACAAATCAAGTTTATTATTAATAATTAGTCTAAATAAAAATAATAATTTTATATAACGTATTGATTTTAAGCAAAAAAAAATCCCGACCAATATTGGTCGGGATTTTTATACACGGTACAACGGTAGTTAGACCTTATTTTACTTTTTCAACAACAGCTTTGAATGTTTCTGGATGATTCATCGCTAAATCAGCAAGAACCTTACGGTTGATTCCAAGCTCTTTTTTGGTAGCCAATCCCATAAATTGAGAGTAACTCAATCCATGCTGACGAACACCTGCATTGATACGCATAATCCAAAGGCTGCGGAAATTGCGTTTTTTGGTTTTACGATCGCGGTAAGCATATTGCAAACCTTTATCAATCGTGTGTTTCGCTATGGTTAATACATTTTTACGTTTACCCCAGTAGCCTTTGGCTAATCCGAGGAGTTTTTTTCTGCGTCTGCGAGACGCTACTGCGTTTACTGAACGTGGCATAATTTAATTTTTAGTTTTTTGGACCTAAGCGCTCCGCATTGTGTGGAATCTTTTTTTGCTTTTATCCGGGTTAAACAATAGAAACCAAAAAGTTTCTTTTACTTTTTTACTTACCTATTCCAAGTAAGTTTTTCACCAATCCCATATCGGCATCCTTCACGACAACCATTTTGGTTAGTCCGCGTTTTTGCTTGGTGGTTTTTTTGGTGAGGATGTGATTTTTGAATGCTTGCGCACGTTTAATTTTACCACTAGGGGTTACTTTAAAACGTTTTTTTGCAGCACTGATGGTTTTAATCTTTGGCATCTTTCCTCTGTTTTATTTAGTTGTTGTACGTGTTATTTATCTTTTATTTTCCTGATTTACCTTTTGGGCTCATCAATAGAAACATTTTTTTTCCTTCTAGTTTAGGCAATTGTTCTACCTTGCCAAATTCTTGTAAACGCTGAGCAAATTGAAGCAATAAAACTTCGCCTCGTTCTTTGTAAACAATAGAACGGCCTTTGAAAAATACAAATGCCCTTACTTTATTTCCTTCTTGTAAAAACTTTTCAGCATGCTTAACCTTAAAGTCAAAGTCATGTTCATCCGTATTTGGGCCAAACCTGATTTCTTTTACTTCCTGTTTTACAGAATTTGCCTTAAGTTCTTTTTTCTTCTTCTTTTGTTCGTATAAAAACTTTTTATAGTCAACTACTTTACAAACCGGTGGCACTGCGTTTGGGGAAATTTCTACCAAATCAACACCCTGTTCTTCCGCAATAGCTAATGCATCACGAAGCTTGTAAACGCCAACTTCTATGTTTTCTCCTACCAGCCTTACTTCCGGTGCGGATATATACTGATTGATTTTATGCTCTGCTTCGGTAATCCTTCTTCCTCTTTGGAATGGTGGACGTTGACCCGGTGTTGATGAAGGTCTAAATGGTTGATTCGGTGCTGCCAAGTTTATTTTTAGTTGTTGTTATTGTTTTTAAGGTTGAACATGTTTGTTTTAAAAATCAATAAGAATTGCTTCGTTACGATTTTTAAAGCGGGCTGCGAATATCTGAAAAATATAGGAATTCAAAAAGTTTTAGTAAATTATTATTTTTCAGCACATTAGCTTGTTTAACATTAGGCACCTTTTAGGGCTTAACTAATTGGTACTCAAATCAACGCCCAATTGCGATTTGAAATGTTGAATAAACTCTGGTATGCTGAGTTTACCCAAATCTTCTCCTCCGTGTTTTCTGGCAGAAAGTGCATTTTCAGCCATCTCTTGCTCGCCTACAATCAACATGTACGGTATTTTCTTAATTTCTGCTTCTCTAATTTTCTTGCCTACTTTCTCATTCCGCATGTCACAAAATCCGGTAATTCCAACGGATTGTAATTTGCTAAACAACTCTTGTGCGTAGGCTTCGTATTTTTCGCTTATTGGCAAAACAGCTACCTGTTTGGGTGTTAACCATAGGGGCAAATTACCTGCATAGTGCTCCAATAAAAAGCCAATAAATCGTTCATGTGTACTGAGCGGTGCACGGTGAATAATGATTGGTCGTTCTTTTTCATTTCGCTCATTGGTGTACCACAAATCAAAGCGCTCGGCTTGAGCAAAATCTACCTGGTTAGTGGCAAGCGTGAATTCACGTCCAATGGCACTGTATATTTGGATATCAATTTTTGGTCCGTAAAATGCTGCTTCATCTTCTACCTCCACAAAGTTTACGCCCAAATTAACCAATACTTTTCGCACCATTTCTTCTGTTTTAAGCCACATTTCAGGTGCGTTGATGTATTTCTGACCAAGCTTTTCTGCAGAGTGTTTACTAAAACGCATCACATATTTATCAATTCCAAACACATTGAAATACTTTAAGTAAAGGTCATTTACTTTTTTAAACTCTTCCTCAAATTGTGCCTCTGTGCAATAGATATGCGCATCATTCATTTGCAGTGAGCGAACCCGCATCAATCCAAATAGTTCGCCACTTTGTTCATAGCGATAACATGTGCCATACTCTGCGAAACGCATCGGCAAATCGCGATACGATTTCGGCAACGCAGCAAATATTTTATGATGATGCGGACAATTCATGGCCTTTAGGTAATATTTCTCTCCATCCATTTCCATGGGTGGAAACATGCTTTCGGCATAATAAGGAAGGTGACCGCTTTTGATGTACATGCTTTCTTTGGCTATATGAGGTGTTTTTACACGCACATACCCGGCCTCTGCTTCTGTTTTTTTAGCAAAGGTTTCCAAGCGTTCAATAATAGCAGCACCATTTGGTAGCCATAGTGGCAAGCCTGGCCCCACATCATCATCAAATGTAAATATCTCGAGTTCTTTGCCAAGTTTACGGTGGTCGCGTTTTTTGGCTTCTTCCAGCATGTTTAGGTATTCATCCAACTCTGATTTTTTAGGGAAGGTGATACCATAAATGCGTGTTAGTTGTTTGTTCTTTTCATTTCCACGCCAGTATGCACCGGCAAGGGTAGTAAGTTTAATGGCTTTTATAAATCCTGTTGAAGGAATATGCGGCCCACGGCAAAGGTCAACAAAATTTCCCTGCTCATAAAATGTGATTTGACCATCTTGCAGTTCTTGTAAGAGTTCAATTTTGTAGGGGTCTCCTTTGTCTGTGAAATAAGATATGGCATCACTTTTTGAAACTTCTTTACGCAAATATTGGCTATTCTTTTTAGCCAATTCATTCATTTTGTCTTCAACTTTTTTTAAATCTTCAGTCGAAAAAGGCTGATCGTTGAAATCTACATCATAGTAAAATCCATTATCAATAGGCGGCCCAATTCCGAATTTAATGCCGGGATAAAGCGCTTCTAGCGCTTCTGCCATCAAGTGCGCTGACGAATGCCACATGGTTTGTTTGCCTTCTTTATCGTTCCATGTAAGCAGGGTAAGTGAAGCATCAGTGTTTATGGCACGTGTAGCATCCCACACTTCGTTGTTCACTTTTGCGGCTAAAACGTTTCTGGCCAATCCTTCGCTAATTGATTTTGCCACGTCAAGGGCGGTTACTCCCCGTTCATACGAGCGAACGGAACCATCCGGTAATGTAATATTAATTTGACTCATAAATGTGTCGCAAATTAAGCATATGAATGAATATTTGAACAGGCTTTGAAAACAATTTATACATTGTATTTTTTATACTTAAAATATATTTCAAATGGCAAGAGCATCATTAATACTTATAGACGCACTTAGAAAAACAGCCAATAACTTGGCTAATAATAAGCCTTACGAATGGGGACATATGGGCAGTTGCAATTGTGGAAACTTGGCTCAGGTGCTGTTAAATATGTCGAAAGCAGATATTCATCGATACGCAATGGAAAAAACGGGAGATTGGAGCGAACAGCTAAATGATTATTGCCCAACCAGTGGTTTGCAAATGGATCAGTTGATTTTTTCGTTGTTGGAAAAAGGGTTTAGCACAACCGACTTACATGAGTTGGAATATTTAAAAAACGAGCAAGTACTGGACAGAATTGGTGTGACACACCTACAACACAACAAACGTGAAGATGTGATTACTTACCTAAAAGCTTGGGCTGATATGTTGGAAGATAAATGGTTGAAAGAAACAAAGATGCCACTTATTGCTACAAATAATCAACCCGCATTACTTTAGTTTTTTTAATGCCAATTCTGCTTCAGGGAAGGGTGTCCCGCTTCTGATGATGTATTGATAATTTAGTTTTGCATCATCTGTATTCCCCAATTTTTCATGCACCTGACCACGCATATAATAAGCTTCTATAAAATCAGGGTTCATTTTTACACAAATATCAAATGACCGAAGTGCTTCTTTGTATTGTTTCGCATCCATATTAATCATGCCTACGTTGTAATAAGCATCCACATTTTCAGGCTCAATTTCAATCACCTTTCGGTAGCAATTTAAGGCTTGTTGAAAATTGCCCATTTCTTGAAAAAAATATGCCTTGGCAAACCATGCCTCTTTAGATTTAGGACGCATTTTGGTAGCGGCATCAAGATATTTTGAAGCATCAATATTTTTACGTGCAGTCAAAATAATACCTAATTGAATGTTTGCATCATAATAATCAGGGTCGGCTTCCAGCGCACGTTGAAAAGAGCTGATGGCCCTTGGCGTATCGCCAATTTCTTTTTGGTTCATTCCCCTGAAAAAATACGCATCGGCATTCTTTTTATCTTTGCTCACTATACTGTTTAGTAAATCAATTGATTTTTGGTGTTCTTTCACAATCAAATAGAGTTCAGCCAGCTTAAGCTTTGCTTCTTCATAATCAGCATTTAGTTCAATGGCTTTTTTATAACTCTTTTCCGATTCTACTGTGCGGTTTGAAGCATAGGTGATGCGACCTTTGAGATACCAATACAAGGGCATCAGCGAGTCATATTTTATAGCGTCATTAATATCTGCAAGTGCCAATTCAAAATAACTGTCTCTGAAGTAGATGACACTTCTTTGGTAATACAATTCAGGATTGTCAGGATCTGTTTCAATTTTTGCCGATACCGTCTTTACATCACTTACGATGATGGGCTCAGCTGGATTGCCTTTTGGGACATTGTTTTTATTGTTTTCCCGATTGCAGGAGAAACAACAAACACCCATAACCATGACAAAAATCAGTTTATAAAAAGGTGTTTTGAAATACATTTGCATCTTGTAGTTTTCTAAAGTAGTCGCAAAAAAACATAAAATGTTTGCATTACCTTAGAAAAAAAGTTGAACAAACAGATATAAACATTATGCCATTTTATCATAAACTGGGAAAGATACCTCAGAAACGTCACACACAGTTTCGCAAACCTGATGGTACACTCTATCAAGAAGAGTTGGTATCAACCGAAGGATTTTCGAGCTTGTATTCATTGGTTTATCATACCAATCCACCAACAATGGTTAAAGAAATTGGTGAATCATACCAGTTTGGGCCGGTAGCTGCTTTAGAAAAGAATATGCAAAACCGCAGTTTTTTAACATTTAACACCGCACCGGCTGATGATTACTTAAAGAGCAGGGTTTATTTATTATATAACAATGATGTGTATTTGGCCTCAGCTGCACCTAGAAAAAGTATGACGGATTATTTCTACAAGAATTCAGATGGGGATGAGGTCATCTTTGTACATGAAGGCAGTGGGGTATTAAAAACCATATACGGACAGATTCCATTCGAGTACGGAGATTACCTAGTCATTCCACGTGGTACCATATACCAGCTACATTTCAATGATGAAAATAACCGTTTGTTTATCACTGAAAGTTTATCTCCAATCAGGCCCCCTAAACGTTATTTAAATAATTACGGACAGTTGTTAGAACATTCACCATATTGTGAAAGAGATATCATCCTGCCGCGTGATTTGGAAACATTTGATGAGTTAGGCGAGTTTAAGGTGATGATTAAAAAGCAAGATTTAATTTTTCCCTACACCTATGCAGCGCATCCTTTTAGTGCTGTTGGTTGGGATGGATTTCAATATCCGTACGGATTTAGCATACATAATTATGAACCCATCACCGGTCGTGTGCACATGCCACCACCTATACATCAAACATTCGAAGGACACAATTTTGTCATTTGCTCTTTTGTTCCGCGTTTGTATGATTATCACCCACTATCCGTTCCTGCGCCATATGCCCACAGCAATGTGGATAGTGATGAAGTATTATATTATGTAGCAGGAGATTTTATGAGCCGGAAACATGTAGAGCGAGGCATGATTACACTTCACCCGAAAGGCATTCCTCATGGTCCACATCCGGGAACTGTTGAAAAATCAATTGGCCAAAAAGAAACCAAGGAACTTGCTGTAATGATAGATCCATTTTACCCATTAAAAATTACACAAGCTGCACTGGAAATTGAAGACCCACACTACTACAAAACTTGGATAGATTAAATTAATAAATCAAAACCGTTATAATCGATATGGAGACTTTAGAAATTACAAAAAAAGAAACAGCCAAAGACTTTCTTCCATTAAATGGAACTGACTACATTGAACTTTGGGTAGGAAATGCAAAACAAGCAGCACATTATTATAAAACAGCATTTGGTTTTCAATCATTAGCCTATGCTGGCCCCGAAACCGGATTGAAAGACCGTGCTTCTTATGTATTGATTCAAGATAAAATGCGTTTGGTATTAACCTCTCCATTAAAAAGTGACAGCCCGATAGCAGAGCATCACCGTAAACATGGTGACGGAGTAAAGTATCTTGCCCTTTGGGTAGATGATGCCTACGATGCATTTGAAAAAACAACAAGCAGGGGAGGCGTGGCAACATTGCAACCAACAACACTTAAAGATGCAAATGGTGAAATACGTATGTGTGGAATTAAAACATATGGTGAAGTAGAACACTTATTTATAGAGCGCAAAAATTATAAAGGCGTATTTATGCCAGGCTTTAGGGAATGGAAAAGTTCATATAATCCTGAGCCAACAGGATTACTTTATGTAGACCATTGCGTTGGCAATGTTGGTTGGAATCAAATGAATCCTTGGGTGAAATTTTATGAAGATGTAATGGGTTTTAAAAACATTCTTTCATTTGATGACAATGATATCTCTACCGAATATTCGGCCTTGATGAGTAAGGTGATGAGTAATGGAAATGGATACGTAAAATTTCCTATAAACGAACCCGCAGAGGGCAAAAAGAAATCTCAAGTAGAGGAATATCTTGACTTTTATGAAGGAGAAGGTGTGCAACATATTGCAATAGCAACAAAAGATATTGTAACAACGATACGCCAATTAATGGCCCGAGGAGTTGAGTTTTTGCAAGTGCCTAAATCATATTATGATGATTTGCTTGATCGGGTTGGCAATATCGATGAAGATATTGAACCATTAAAAGAACTTGGTATTTTGGTAGATAGAGATGATGAAGGCTACTTACTGCAATTATTTACAAAACCAGTTGAAGACAGGCCAACCATGTTTTTTGAAATCATTCAGCGAAAAGGTGCAAAAAGTTTTGGCAAAGGAAACTTTAAAGCATTGTTTGAAGCCTTAGAGCGCGAGCAAGATAACAGAGGTAACTTATAAAATTTACAGTATCATGTTGATAAGCCCGATATCATTTATCGGGCTTTTTTTGTTTATTTGATTTCGTACAAACCGGATATCAGATGAAAAAAAATATAGAAAAAATTGCCAATTCAGAGAAACGATTTTTGGAAGGACCAAGGTCAAGAACAAGAGAGTTTTTATTTACATTAAAAGTATGGCGAGAATTTATTAGGGGATTCAGAAAATTACATTTTATCGGTCCTTGTGTAACAGTATTTGGAAGTGCACGTTTTGGTGAGGATCATCCATATTACAACCAAGCCAGAAAAATGGGTGCCGAAATTGGAAAACTGGGCTTCACGGTAATGACAGGAGGAGGCCCCGGAATCATGGAAGCGGCAAATCGTGGAGCGTTTGAGTCAGGTGGCCGATCGGTGGGTTGTAATATTGTTTTACCTCACGAGCAAAGTATCAATCCTTACGTGCACAAAGAAGTAGAATTTAAATACTTTTTTGTAAGAAAAACTTTGCTGATAAAATATTCATATGCATTCGTAATCATGCCTGGTGGCTGGGGTACAATGGATGAAATGTTTGAAGCACTCACCCTTATTCAAACCGGAAAAATAAAGGAGTTTCCTGTAGTGCTATTTGGAAAAGACTATTGGAAAAATTTAATTGAATTGGTAAAAGATATGGTTGAAAATAAAACCGTATCAGAAACTGAAATAAAAGAATACTTATTGGTAACTGACTCCATTGAGGAAGCAATTGAGCATATTAAAAAGCACTCCATTCAAAAGTTTGGTTTAGAAACTGAATCAAAATTCAGGCCCATGAAATGGCTTGGCGAATACATGACTTTTGGAAAAGCATCCTAATTATTTTAACAAGTAGCGTATCCCAATGAAGCCTCGTATGCCCATTACCGGGGCATAATTATAAGCAGCATCAAATGTATATCCGTTCGGGTTATTCACCGGATCATTTGCTTGCTTATCAAAAGGGTCCTGTGGTCGCATGATGGGGCTAATGGGCATGAAATTAAATATGTTTTTGATGCCGACATAAAAACTAAATCCATTATGGAAACTTTTGGTGAATTGGATGTTTTGAAGGGTGTAAGTAGGTGAATATTCAGGCCTGTAATCATTTGGTAGTATGGGCAATCTCATCGGACCGTATACCTGCCCGGTGTAGTCAATGGTGAAATCATATTTATTATTCATATACGAAAGCTGAAATGTGCCCATCCATTTTGGGGCATAATATAAATCTTCGGTTACGTTGGCATTTGTTTGCGTAGCATCAATTATACTTCCGCCAACCGTTGCTTTGAAATTACTGTTGTATGTATAGTCTAGTGATAAGCTGATTCCTTTTGAAATGGCATTTCCATCAAGGTTGTCATAAATAATCATATTTGGATCTGTATCATAATCAGCCAAAATTTTATTTGTGAAATAAGTGTAAAAAACTCCGCCATCCAGATTGATAAAACCTTTTGCAACGCTAATATATTGAGTATAATTGATGATACCGCTGTATGAAATTTCAGGATTTAATGATTCAGTAATAACCACATTTCTGGCTCCGGTAAGTGCAGCGTGTTCTTCGGTAAAAAGGTTAACAACCCTAAAACCTGTTCCTCCAGATACACGTATTGCTTTATTTTCATCAATGAGGTATTTATAAGCAACTCTTGGTGAAGGAATCAGGCCATGCAAATCATAATAATCTAACCTCAAACCTGCTAATACACTGTGTTTAATTGATGGATTCCAAGTGG
>CAYSBE010000004.1:15333-34176 GCA_964429245.1 uncultured Bifidobacteriaceae bacterium
GCATCTGATCCGTAAATTGTAGATGCAGACCCTTTTATTACCTCAACCCGATCAATCATGCTATTTGGTATACCCATTAATCCATAAACAGTAGATAATGCACTCACAATGGGCATACCATCAATCACAACCATCGTATAAGGTCCGTCAAGCCCATTGATACTGATACTTCCGGTATTACACACATTGCAACTATTAACCGGCACAACTCCGTTTACCATTTGCATCGATTCATATAAACTGGGTGTTGGATTTTTTTTGAAAAATTTATTGCTGAAAATTTCAATTGGTATTGCTGATTCTGATTTTCGTATTTCTTTCAATGTGCCGCTTACAACCACCTCCTCAATTTGGTGGTTTTTTTCGGTACGTGTAGAGTCAATTCCTTGCCCAATGCCGATTAGGGTGTGAAATAAAAATGAAGTAAAAATTACAGCTCGCAACATAAATCTCGGCAAAGATATAAATAGTTAGGTATATCAAAAAATAAATTTAGATAAGCCTAAAAAAATAGAGTTTAACTATATTTCTATTCCATTATTTTTGTTTCTATGAAGAATACATACTCCTTACTATTTGCTTTTGTTTTCCTAAGTATTTCAGGTTATGCACAAACATTACACGAGTCATTTGCTAAAGAGGCTGAGTTGATGGAAGCAATAACAAAATATGATTTCAGTAAACTAACAAATGAGAATGTCGTTTTCTCATATGATACCATTCAGGCAGATGTAAACGTCACTCAATTGAATGCCCTGATGCGCAAATATGTTGTGGTTGATAAAAATACAAAAATCAAAAAAGCAGCCGAAACAAATAATGGGTACGTGCAAACCTTAGGACTATATAACAAGCAAGAAGATGCATTGATGTACGTACGTTTCGAATTCAGTCCGCTTGATGGAAAACTAAAAGAAGTTCAGTTGGAAAATAATCGTTAATGATTATCCATTATTAGTTAAAAGAATTCATGGTGTAAGTTAGGATATATCCATCAAAAAGTTTGGTTTGTATGCTGCATTCTAATACAAACACCCCGATATCAATTTTTCCTTTCATTGTTACCCCATCGTTTTTTTGAATTAACAGGTGGTTTTTAAAATCGAGCTCTTTTTTCCCATATAGCTTATACAGTGTTTCTTTTGCTGACCAAATCATAGCCAGATTCAATATTTGATTGTCTGCCCATTCCAATTCAACATCATTGCAAAACTTATTCTTAACCCTATTGATGCGTTCATCTAATTTTTCGATATCAATCCCAACTTCTGTTTGCCTGCTGAAAATTACCGCTGCGTATTGAAAAGAATGTGTGATGGATAAATAAAATGGTTGTCCATCAACAAGCATATTTGGTTTGTTTTTGTGGTCTTTTAATATGGTAATTGGGCGTTGAAAAATAGTTGCGAGGCAAGCCCGGCTACTGAGCCAATGTAGGTTTTCTGTTTTGGGGCGTGACGAATCTGTAATAAAAGTGCGAACAATATTTTGTAATTGTGGAATGTTTTCTGTGATATGCCACACAATTAGTCTGACATCTTCATTTATTTGCTGATTAATTATTACAGGCATGGGTTCAATACAAATAGAAAAAATAGCTCATTTCTCCGGGCACAAAGGTGCAATATTTTCACTTGAAAAAAGCATAAACCCAAATTGCTTTTATAGTGGTGGAGATGAAGGTTATGTTGTTGAGTGGAATTTTGAAACAAAAGTTGATGGGAAATTAATTGTGAATGTTCCGAGACCTATCTACTCACTAAAACTTGATGAAAAACGAAAGCGCCTATTTTGTGGAAGTGCATCAGGAAATTTGTACGTAGTTGATTTGAATACGTTGAAAGAGATTAGAAACATCGAAGCACATACCAATGGTATTTATGATATCAAAATCAATAATGAACTGTTGTATACATCAGGTGGAGATGGGAGGGTATGTGTTTGGGATATAGACACCCTTAAGTTATTACATTCATCACAATGGTGTGATAAAAGTGCAAGGGTTATTGCCATACACCCACACGATGACGAGATAGCGATAGGATACAGTGACCACAAAATCAGGATTGCCACATCTCAATTAACGCTATTGAATACCATTGATGCACATAATAATTCAGTGTTTGCATTAGCCTATTCACCAGATGGAGATTTTATGCTTTCAGGGGGAAGAGATGTAATGTTGCGTAGCTGGAATAGAAGTCTTGGCTTTGAACTAGAAATTGATATTCCTGCCCACAGCCTACATATTAACTCAATTGTGTTCAGTCCTGATGGAGTTTATTTTGTAACCGTTAGTATGGATAAAACAATAAAGATTTGGGAAACGAAAAACATTCAACTGTTGAAAGTAATTGATAAAACTAGAAATGATGCACATATAAATTCCATTAACAAGGCAATTTGGGTAAATAACAACACGTTTGTTACTTGCAGCGATGACAGGCAAATCATGATGTTTAAACTAAATGTACAATCCGTGTAATATTTACTATTTTTACCACGAATGGATAAACCCATAACATATGGATTAGTGCTTTCAGGAGGTGGGGCCAGAGGATTTGCTCATTTGGGTGTATTAAAGGCATTAAAGGAAAAAGGCATTCAACCAAATGCAATATCGGCAGTTAGTGCCGGTGCGCTTATTGCAGTATTTATTGCAGATGGATATAGTCCTGATGAGGTTTTCGAAATTTTCTCCAAGTTGCATCTGTATCGTGCGGTTTCATTGCGAGAGCCCAAACTTGGGTTCTTAAAAGCAACAGGCATTCAAAAAATGATGGAAAAACACTTGCGTCATAAAAATATTGAAGACCTGAATATGCCGGTTTATATTTCTGCTACCAACTTCATTAAATCAAGAACGGATTACTTCTCTTCTGGTCCAATTATACAGGCTGTGTTGGCCTCTTCTGCCATACCACTTATATTTAAACCTTACTCAATCAATAATGAATTGTATGTAGATGGTGGACTTATGAATAATTTACCTGTAGAACCTTTAATAGGGAATACGGATTTTATCATTGGCGTAAATGTGAATAGTTTCAATGAAATAAAACAATTACTCAACATCCGAGGCTATATTGATAGGATTATACACCTAGCCATTAGGGCTAACGTAAAAAATAATATTGATAAATGCGATTGGTACATCGAGCCTCCTAACTTGATGAAATACAATCTTTTCAGGTCGGCATCGGCAAAAGAAATTTATCAGACAGGATACGATTACACAATAAAATTTCTCGAAAATCAATAATTTGGCATTCCATTTGTAATTCAATAACCAAGTTTAAAATAAAACAATCATGAAAACCACAAAAACACAAATCACCATAGCCATTGCATTTATGGTTTTGGCTGTTGCAAGCGTATCTTCTTGTAAATCAAAAAAAGGTACACCTATTGAGAAAGAAACAGGAGCAAAAGAAATAACTGTTCCTTTTAGTTCGAAAGAATACCAAAGCGATAAAGACTTTTTTAGGGCTAAAGCATCAGGTAATAGCATTGATATGATGACAGCAAAGAAAATTGCCATGCAAAATGCAAAAGCTGAAATGGCGGGATTAATACAATCAACCGTAAAACGTGTTACTGAACAATACACCAACCAACGTCAAATTGGAAATACCCAAGAGTTCTCAAACAAATTTGAAGAAATTGCAAGAGAAGTTACCAATCAGGAGCTGGTTGATGTTAAGGTGTTAGGTGAAAAAATATTGAAAGAAACCAACAATTCATTTACCTACTGGGTAGCTATTGAGGCCAATAAACAAACTATCCTGAACGGAATTGATAAAAGCATTGGCGCAAACCAAAAATTGCAACAAGACTACGACAAGAAAAAGTTTGAAGAGATATTTAACTCCGAAATGGAAAAATTGGCCAAAGAACGCGGTTACTAATTTACTTATGGCAAGGCTCAATTGAGCCTTGCTTTTTTTAAACATTTGTAATACATCCATGAGGCTTAAAGCATTTACATTATTCATTTCAATACTTTGTATTGCTTCGTGCAAAACAAAAAAGCAAACTACAGAGGCTCCGCGTAGCAAGCCTCAATGGACAAGTACGAGGCCTATTGATAACAATTATTACATTGGAATTGGGATTGTAAATAAAAATGTGGGTGCAGATTATCAGGGTGTAGGTAAAAAGAATGCCATCAATGATCTTGTATCTGAAATTAAGGTAACAGTAAATACCCAATCACTTCTTAGTCAATTTCAAGATAATGCTGAATTCAGACAAAAGTTTGAATCAGAAACAAGGCTGGCGGCACTAAATACAATTGAAGGCTTTGAAGTAGTAGACAGCTGGGAAGATCAAAATACCTATTTTGTTTATTACCGACTATCAAAAGAAAAATATGCAGAAATAAAACGCAGGAAAATGATGGCTGCTGTTGATCGTGCTGAAAACTTTTATAAACAGTCGCTTCAATTAAATAGTCTAACTGATTATATGCAGGTACTGCGCTTAAAAATAAGGTCATTAGCTGCCGTGCAAGATTACCTTAATGAAAATATTGAAGTAAACATCAATGGCAAAAATGTATCTCTAATCAGTGAAGTGTTAACCTCTATACAAAAGCAACTGATACAACTTAAGGTAGAATCACAAACCAAACAACTTTCAGGAAAAGTAGGTAAGCCGGTATCGACACCAATAAAAGCGAATGCATATGATGCTACAACCAAAACTGCTTTGGCATACGTTCCATTAATATTTCAAAGTGAATCAGGAAAAGTAAGGGGAGGGGCAGCCGTTCCAACAAACGAGAGTGGTGCTGCGGATTTATATATTTTAAGCATTTTATCACGCGATCCTGTTCAAACAGTCAAAATTGTGCCTGACATAAAATCAATTATGCAGGTAGATAGTTTGAATGATATACTCAAAAATATTTTGTCTAGTATGGATGTGAACAGTCACCTGATTAGAATACAGGTTACACCGCTAAATATTTTCTTGGTGGCTAAGGAGCTAAACTATTCAACACAAATGTCCAACACACCCATTGAAACACTGGTAAGAAGAACATTGAATGAAAATGGATGCTTATTTGTATCAACTCCAGAGCAAGCCGATTATACACTTACCATAAACGCAAACACAGAAAAAGCAGCTGCAATTTGGGGGAATATGCAAACAGCAAACCTTGATATTTCAGTTTCGCTTTATGATATGAACCTAAAAAGTAGTGTATATAAAGACGGAGTTTCTGGTATAAAAGGTTACCACACAACAGCCGAGCAAGCAGGTATGGATGCTTACAAGCAAGGGCTTGAGAAATTTAACAAAGAAGTACTGCCCAAGTTAATGGCAGAACTTTATCGATTAAATTAATTCAGCAAATCGATGGTTTCGGTTGGAACCTTACTAAAGTCCATGATTAAAAAGCCATCCAAAGAATTGTTAAATTTAGGATCAATATTAAACGCGATTATTTTCGCGTTTTGTTTTAGGTACTTTTTAAGCAAAACTGGCATTTTCATTCCTGAAATTTCTATTTCTGAAATGATGTCATCAAGCATTTTCATATCATCAGGTTGCATTTTTAAAAGTTGACCAATCTCCCCTTTTGATTGAAATTTATATTTCTTGCGTGGTTGAACCATCTTTGCCAATTTCTCATCATGGTGGTGATGATAAATATAATCTACCAATAAATCTTTTGACAATTTTGAGAAGTTGTTGCTTATGCTTACAGGGCCAATCAAGTACTTATAACGGTTGTTCTCTTTTTTTAAGAATTCAAGTACGCCCTTCCATAATAACATAAGGCTTAATGGCTTTTTTTGGTATTCAGCTACTATAAACGAACGACCCATTTCGAGAGAACTTTTCAGGTAAGGGCTAAATTCTTTATTCATCTTAAAAAGCTCATTTAAATAAAACCCCTTCTTTTTATATCTTCTGTACAGCACATCCCCCAAACCAATACGATAGGAGCCAACAAGTTTTTGTGCATCATGATCCCAAATAAACAAATGCTTGTAGTGAAGGTCGAATTCATCAGAATCATAACTTTTATTGGTTCCCTCGCCAACGCTTCTGAAAGTAATTTCACGCAATCGGCTAATTTCCCTTAATATATTTGGGATAAATCTTGCCCCGGTAAGGTAGATGCCAAAATTGTTGTGTTTGAAAAGTAGGGATTTTGATTCGATGCGTTTTATTTCTTCAGCCATTAACGATACAGGTGTAGCATCAATAATTGGTTCAGGTGTAGTTTTTGTATGAATTAAATCACCAATTTTAAAATGTGTACTAATATCAAGGGATGAACCCAATGCATAGGTTTTGGCGCGTAAGTATCTTAATAATTGGTCAGGCTCATTTATTTCTTGAATGGTTCTAATTGAAACAGGTTTGCCAATGCGTACCTTTATCTTGTCATTTTGTTTATTAAATAATTCAGAAGGCAGCTTAGCTGTTCTTAATGAAGGATGAATAAGACCTAGTATATTAAAAGATAAGCTGTTTTTGCCCGAGAAATACATAGGCACTACTTTGACGTTTGATTTTAAAATCATTTTGCCAACTACACTACCCCACATCTTATCACTTATGCTAAGTGTGTTCATTTTAAATGCAGACACCTCTCCCGCAGGAAATATTCCTATCGGATGACCTTCGGCAATTAATTTGATGGACTGTTTTATACCGGATATGCTTAAACCTTTTTTATTCTCAAATGGATTTACAGAAATAAAATTTTCAGATAATTCAGGTATTTGGCTCAATAAATAATTGGCCATTATTTTGAAATCCGGTCTTTTTTTAGACATGATGGAAAGCATAATTAGCCCGTCAATTCCTCCATATGGATGATTTGCTACCACAATAAACGGTTCATCCATTGGAATATTCTTCAAATCATCTTCTGGATATTCATAATCTATATGCAACATCCTAAGTACCGCATCTGCAAAAGCAACACCGCCTTGTTTTTCAGCTGCAACTCCATATACCCTGTTTACCTGGTCTAGTTTTAATGTTTTCATGATAAGCGATGCAAAGGCTTTGGGTTTTATTACTTTTGATGTAATCAGCTTTTCAATTTGCTCTTCTTTGATTAATTGCTTTTTAGCCATTCTTATCATAAATTTACCTTACGAAGTAGTTATTCAAATATTAATTAAATCTTATTTGCATGTAAACTTAATGTTTTATTGCCTCTTTGGTAAATTTAAATAGTTTTGAATGGTATGAACAATAAGGAGTTGATAAGCGAGCAATATTTATTAAACACACCTTTAGAGCTTATTGCTACACAAGTGGTAGAGGGATTTATAACAGGCATGCACAAGAGTCCATTTTATGGGTTTTCAGTGGAGTTTGCTGAACACCGCTTGTACAATACCGGAGAGTCAACCCGGCACATTGATTGGAAATTATTTGGCAGAACAGATAAGTTATTTGTTAAACGATACGAAGAGGAAACAAACTTACGATGCCAAATAATCATTGATACATCTGCTTCGATGTATTTTCCGCAGGACTCCTTGAGTAAAATAAAATTTTCTATTTATGCTGCGGCAAGCATCATTCATATGCTGAAAAAGCAACGTGATGCAGCAGGTATTAGTCTTGTTAGTAATGACATCGATTTTCATGTGGCACCAAAGCTTCAAAATGCGCATCACAAATTGATGATGCAACAACTTGAAAAGTTGATGACAGGTGGTCAAAAACAAGTATCAAGAAGCAATCTATCAGCTTCATTACATAAGCTTGCTGAGATGATTCACCGAAGGTCTTTGGTTATTATATTCAGTGATATGTTTGATACGGCAGACGACAAGAGCAAACTTTTTGATGCACTTCAACACCTTAAATTCAATAAGCATGAAGTTATATTATTTCACGTAGTTGATAAAGAAAAAGAACTGGCATTTGATTATAGCAACAGGCCATATTTATTTACAGATAGTGAGTCAGGGGAAAAAATAAAAATAATTCCGTCACAAATAAAAGCTGATTTCCAGAAACGAATGGAGGAATATATTCATGAGATGAAAATTAAATGTGCGCAATACAAAATAGACTTTTTTGAAGCACACCTAGGTACTGATTTTTCTCATGTGCTAACCCAGTTTTTAATAAAAAGAAGCAAATTGTATTAAGTATGTTCAGCATTTGGGAGCAAACAGGGTTTTTACATTATGATACGATAGTCGTAGGCAGTGGTATTACCGGATTGTCTTGCGCATTGCAGCTTGCAAAGGCTAATCCAAATCATAGAATTGCTATTTTGGAGCGAGGTTTATTGCCAAGTGGCGCAAGTACAAAAAATGCAGGTTTTGCATGCATTGGCTCTTACACAGAAAAGAAATACGATTTAGAATTAATGGGTGAAGACTTGTTTCTACAACTTATAGAAAATAGAAAACAAGGGCTTGAAAGACTTAGAAACGAACTGGGCGATCTGAATATTGATTTTCGCTCATATGGCGGTTATGAATTAATTACTGAAAACTCAACAGTAGTTTCAGCAGATGAGATTGAAGTGATGAATAATCTTTTGAACCCTATATTTAATGCACCTGTTTTTGAAGTCGCAAATCAGAAGATTCATCAATTTGGATTTCAACAAGTGAAACAGCTTATTGAGAACAAGTATGAAGGGCAAATTGATACAGGTAAAATGATGCAAGCATTAATTTCGAAAGTCACTTCAATGGGAGTTAACATCATAACTGGCGCGGAGGTTATCGGTTTTGAGGAATCATCGTCATTAGTAACTATCAGCTGTAAATCAACCATTCAACATTTACCTAAGCATACATTTACCGCAAGTAAAGTGGCCATTTGTACCAATGCCTTTTTGCATAAATGGTTTTCAGAAGAAGACATAACACCCGGAAGGGGCCAGGTTGTATGCACAAAGCCTATTTCAAACTTGCTGTTTAAAGGAGTATTTAGCATAGAAGAGGGTTACTACTATTTTAGGAATTTTGAAAATAGGGTATTGTTTGGAGGAGGCAGAAACCGAGATTTTGAAGGAGAACGAACGATGGAATTTGGCAATACACAGGTTATTATTAACTCATTGATGGAATATTTGAAAGAAGTCATTCTTCCCAATACACCTTTCGAAATTGATTTGACATGGTCAGGTATTATGGCATTTGGCAAACAAAAGCAACCTATTATAAAAAGGGTTTCGGAGAATATGATTATTGCGGGCCGATTAAATGGTATGGGAGTGGCTATAGGAATGCATGTTGGGGTAGCTGCCGCAAATGAATTAATGGCTTAGTTTATACATCACTAAACTATTTTAATATTTTAAGTTATTGATTTACATATGTAAAAGATAGTTATTCCAATTAAATGCACAGTAGTTTTATAAATGTGTCTTTGGTTACCTATTTTTGCCATTATATTTCAATGAGTTAATGAAAAAAATGAATAGCGTATTTAGCTATATAAAAGGAAGATTTATTGCAAAATATAATCCGGATGTAAGCCAAACCATTAAATATGTGGCATCAGATGAAAACCTCCAAAGTTTGTATCACGCCATGAAATCATCTACATCAGGAGAGCTTGACGAGATTGCTGAAGCAGATAGAAAACACATATTATCGAAGAGCATTTTTCAAATTCTTGATTACTATGGCACTCCACTATTTATTACTCATACAAAATATGGCAAAGCTGTACATGAAACCGCTCATTATAAAAAGCGTTTTTTCGGATATAAGACTTCAATTGTCTATCACTTTCTCAACAAAAAATTAATCGCAGTGATGTATTGTATTAAGTTTGGTAATAATACTGCAGAAAAGGATTTACATCAGATGGCCATTCAACAATTTGGTGTCGATATCCATAAAAATGATTTTGCCGGACTTATTGATGGCGCTGGCAACCTCATTCAGTACAATACACAACATGATTTGAGAATAGATATATTCAGTAATCCCAATCATGTAATTCCCCACATACAGCAAATCATTAAAAAATCCGGAGTCGTAGTTGTTGATTTACCCAAAGTTACTAAAGATGAAAAAATAGAGTTTCAGTATTAACTTTTCAGCAAGTTTTTGAACCTAACACGATGCGGCTGGGTTTCGCCCAAACGCTGCTTTTTATTTTCTTCATAGTCTGTGTATCCACCTTCGAACCAATAAACCTGTGAGTTGCCTTCAAAAGCAAGTATATGAGTAGCTACACGGTCAATAAACCAACGATCGTGAGATATCACAACAACACAACCTGCAAAGTTTTCAATGGCTTCTTCAAGCGCACGCAAGGTATTTACATCAATATCGTTTGTTGGTTCATCCAGTAATAAAACATTTCCTCCCTCTTTTAATGCCATAGCCAAGTGCACTCGGTTTCTTTCTCCTCCTGAAAGCATAGCCAACTTTTTACTTTGATCTGTTCCGCTAAAGTTGAATTTTGAAATATAGGCACGCGCATTTACTTGTTTGCCTCCAACCAGCATTGTTTCTGTACCACCCGAAATCACTTCAAAAACGGACTTGTCGGGTAATAAATCTTTATGACTTTGATCGACATATGCGATTTTAACAGTGTCACCTACTTTAAAATCGCCCGAATTAGGTTTCTCTAGCCCCATGATCATTTTGAAAAGGGTTGTTTTTCCTACACCATTTGGGCCAATTATACCTACAACACCACCTTTCGGCAAAGTAAAATTAAGGTCTTCATACAACAGTCTATCGCCAAAAGACTTGCTTACTTTGTTCGCTTCAATAACCACATCGCCCAATCTTGGGCCCGGTGGTATGAAAAGTTCCAGTTGTTGCTCTTTATCTTTTGTTTCTTCGTTTAATAATTTCTCGTAAGCATTTAATCTTGCTTTCTGTTTGGCATGTCTTCCTTTAGCGCCCTGTCTTACCCAATCTAGTTCTCGTTCTAGCGCTTTAGCACGTTTGCTTTCCTGTTTTTCTTCCTGCTTCAGTCGGGTAGATTTTTGATCTAACCAACTGCTGTAATTGCCTTTCCATGGAATACCCTCTCCTCTATCAAGCTCTAAGATCCAGCCTGCAACGTTGTCTAGAAAATACCTATCGTGTGTTACTGCAATTACGGTTCCGGGAAAGTTTTTTAGGTATTGTTCAAGCCACTCAACAGATTCGGCATCGAGGTGGTTGGTTGGCTCGTCAAGCAATAAGATATCAGGATTGCTTAACAATAACCTACACAATGCAACTCGTCTTTTCTCACCACCTGAAAGTATATTAACAGGAGTGTCAGATTCAGGGCAGCGCAACGCATCCATTGCTACCTCTAGTTTATTATCTAATTCCCATGCATTATGCTGATCAAGTAGTTCCATTAATTCAGCTTGTTTATTCAATAATTTCTCCATTGCCAAGTCGTCCATAGGTTCAGCAAGTTTATTGTTTACATCGTCAAACTCTTTTAGCATATTTACAATGTGCTCAACTCCTTCCTTTACAACTTCCAATATTGTTTTTGTTTCATCTAACTCAGGTTCCTGTTGTAAAAATCCAATCTTATAATCTTTGTCGAAAACTACTTCTCCCTGAAAGTTTTTGTCTATTCCGGCAATAATTCTTAATAAACTTGATTTACCGGCACCATTAAGACCAAGTACGCCAATTTTGGCGCCATAAAAAAAAGATAGATAGATATTCTTAAGAACTTGTTTATTAGGGGGGTGTATTTTACTGACACCGGCCATAGAGAAAATGATTTTATTGTCTGTCATATGATTTACTAATAATGAAGATGGCAAATATAACAAGGCGAAAGATATATTTTCATTAGCTAAAACCTAAATTGCGCACTCATTTGTTAAATGTAATTATGGTAGACGAAAAAATTATTTTACATGCACTAAGTACTGTTCAAGAGCCTGATTTGAAGAAAGACTTAGTGTCATTGAATATGATTAGCAATATTCTGATTGACGGGAATAAGGTATCATTCACCATCATTTTAACAACACCGGCCTGTCCGTTGAAAGAAAAAATAGAAAGCGACTGCCGTGCTGCAATCGCATCATTAGTTGGATCGGAAATAGAGGTAACAATTACGATGGAGGCCAGGGTTGTTGGCAATAGGCAGGATAAGCTTGTACTTCCGGGAGTAAAAAATATCATAGCTGTAGTTAGTGGAAAAGGGGGAGTAGGTAAATCAACCATTTCTGCAAATCTGGCGTTGGCACTCCACAAAACAGGTGCAAAAGTTGGATTATTGGATGCAGATATTCACGGTCCCTCGGTTCCAATCATGTTTGGGGTGCACGATGAAATTCCCGAAATGATTACAAAAGAGGGCAAACAATTGATGGTACCCATAGAGCGACATGGTATTAAATTGTTATCTATAGGTTTTATGATAAAAGCTGACCAAGCTGTTGTTTGGAGAGGCCCAATGGTTTCTTCCGCATTGAGGCAGTTTGTAAATGATACGGACTGGGGCGATTTGGATTATTTAATACTTGATATGCCTCCGGGTACAGGTGATATACATTTGACAATGGGTCAAATAGTTCCTGTTAGTGGAGTTGTATTGGTTACAACACCACAAGATGTAGCCCTTGCAGATGCGCAGAAAGCTGCAACCATGTTTGAGATGTTACCCAATAAAATACCAATCATTGGTGTTGTTGAGAACATGAGTTGGTTTACGCCTGCAGAATTTCCTGATAAAAAATATTACATTTTTGGAAATGGTGGGGGAGCAAAACTTGCCGAACAAAATGGCACGTATCTTTTAGGCCAAATTCCTTTGGTACAAGGTGTGAGAGAAGGAGGCGATCATGGAATGCCTGCAGTTTTGGATGAAGAGAATTTGGCTATGCCCTACTTTATGGCTATGGCTAAAAATATTGCACGAGGTTTGGTTGTTTTGCAATCACAACAAGCTACAATGAATAATGTTGAATAAAATAAATGAATATGATGAATACAGAAATAGTTGAGAAAATAGAAATAGCCTTGAATTCGATGAGGCCATTTTTACATGCTGATGGAGGTGATGTTGAACTGGTAGAAGTAACTGACTCGTTTGAGGTTAGGTTGCGATTAAAAGGCAATTGCAGCAGTTGTGAAATGAGCGGAATGACAATGAAAGCAGGCATTGAGAATGGGCTGAAAAGCGCAATTCCACAAATAACTAGTGTGGTAGCGGTAAGCTAATATTGGAAATTGTTTCAATTATCTATAGTTAGGAATTATTTTATCATTATCATTCGAATAATTTTTTCTCATTTCCCAATACCAATATGGAATTTGTCATTTAATTGTTAATGTGACGCCTATGTTGAACCATGGAAAATAGGATAGAGTACAAATTTTTCAACTTGTACTTATTCTTCAGGATTCCCTTCTTCATAGTCATTAAGCGGAGGTTCTCCAAGTATGGAAAGCATCTCATTTATTTCATTCAATTTTTGCTTTTTGTTTTGCTTTTGGTATGCAATAACAAGATTACGAAGTATTCTTTTAATAATATCAATATTAGAACAAGCGTCAAAAAATTCAACACGAGGTTCTATATTTATTTGACGTAAAAACTGTTCCAAATTAGACTTTGAAAAAACGGAACCAAGGTTAAATGCATTTACATAAAACAATACCCTTCCAAATGTATAATCTAGCTTGGGTTTTGTATTAAATTGCTCTTCGGTGTAATCCGGTTGTTTTGCCTCTTTGTATGCCAAAACAAAATGTTGAGGTAAGTTAACTCCAAAAACGGGTAAATTTAATCGCTGCGCAATAAGCATGTATATTACTGCCAGCATGATGGGGTTGCCTCTTTTGCTTTCCAGTGCAACGTTGATAAATGAATTCTGTGGATCGTGATAGTTTTCAGTATTGCCTTTAAATCCATGCACGTTGTAAAATACATGGTTAATAATGCGTACTTTTTCGAATGAGGTTAGCTCATTATGCAATTCCAACCAAATGTCTAATCTGATTCGGTCAATCTCATTGATTATTTTTTGTTTATCCAAGTCTGGAAATCGTGATTTGGCAATCAAATACACACCATCCAATAATTCATTTTCACTAGAATCTCTCCATTCTTTTAGTTCGGTGAGCACTCCCTGAAATTGAATTCGGTGTATGATGGTTTCAATCTTTTGTTGCTGCACAAGCGTTTCTGCATTTCCCCATTCGTTTTCGAGAATAGGTATTACACTTACACCAAGCGATAATAATTTATTTTCTACATGTTGTGAAACTTCATGGTCTTCATCATCTAGTAAAGCAATCATTGATATGACTTCACGCTGATCCATCTATTATTTCTTTTTGGGTGTAGCTTTTTTAGGTGCAGTCTTCTTTGGAGCAGTCTTCTTTGGAGCAGCTGATTTCTTCACAGCAACTTTTTTTGCAGCTGCTTTTTTCATGCCTTTGTCTGACTTCATTTCTGCATTGATGATGGTCATGCAGTCATCATAGGTCAAATCTTCTGCTTTCTGTCCTTTGGGGATTTTATAGTTATCTTTTCCATAACCAATATAGGGCCCCCATCTGCCATTTAATATTTTAAGGTCTTCGTCTTCATTGAATATTTTTGCAATTCGATTGGCATCTGTAATCCTTTTTTGCTCAATCAGCTCTATTGCTTTTTCATAGTCAATTGTCCAAGCATCTCCAGGCTTGGGAATGGATATAAATTTATTGTCATGCAACAAATAAGGACCAAAACGACCAATATTTGCTTTAATTTCCTTGCCTTCCAGTTCCCCAATTAGTCTTGGTAGTTTAAATAATTCAACAGCTTCGTCAAGGGTAATAGATTCTATTAACTGCCCGGCTCGTAGCTTTCCGTATTGAGGTTTTTCATCTTCACTGTTTTCTCCCAATTGCACATAAGGTCCAAACCTACCAACCTTAGCGTACACATTTTTACCTGAGGATTTATCAATTCCCAGCATTCTTTCGCCACTTTGTCTTTCGGCTGTTTCTGTGGTTTTTTCTACATCTTTATGAAACGGGACATAAAAACTTTCTATCATTTTGTTCCACTTCAATTGACCTTGTGCTATTTCATCAAATTCTTTTTCAACCGTAGCCGTGAAATTGTAATCCATGATATGTTCAAAATGTTTCGAAAGAAAATCTGTTACAATCATTCCAATATCACTCGGAAATAGTTTTGATTTTTCACTGGCATATTTCTCTATTTTTACCTCTTTACTTATTTGATTATCTAATAACGTAAGTGAGGTAACGTTGCGTTCTTTTCCTTCTCTATCTTCTTTTAGCACATAGCCTCTTTTTTGAACGGTTGAAATGGTAGGGGCATAAGTTGAAGGTCTTCCAATCCCTAATTCTTCTAGTTTTTTTACCAAACTAGCTTCTGTATATCTTGCCGCAGGACGGCTGTATTTTTCTGCAGCTTCCATGTTGATGAAAATAAGCTTTTCTCCAACAGTAAGTGGAGGCAACATTTTGCTGTTATCATCATCGCTATCATCATCGGTGCTTTCAAGGTATACTTTTAAAAAACCATCAAATTTCAGAACTTCGCCTGTAGCTGTAAGTTTTTCTGAAACGGTAGAGATGCCAATGCCTGCAATGGTGCGTTCAATTTGTGCTTTGCTCATTTGGGAGGCGATGGCGCGTTTATAAATGAGCTCATACAATTTTTTCTCTTGAGCAGTACCATCAATATTTGCATTTTCAAAATAAGTAGGACGGATGGCTTCGTGTGCTTCCTGCGCGCTGCTATTTTTTGTTGTATATCTGGTAGGTCGGCTGTAAGCATTTCCGAATGAACTGATGATTTGTTTTTTTGCTGCTTCAATCGCAAGCTCACTCAAATTCACCGAGTCAGTTCTCATATAAGTAATATGTCCGTTTTCGTATAGTTTTTGTGCAATACTCATGGTGCTTCCAACAGAATATCCAAGCTTTCGGCTGGCTTCCTGTTGCAAGGTTGATGTTGTGAAAGGTGGTGCAGGGGTTTTTTCAGCAGGTTTTACTTCCAGGTTCTCAATTTTATATTCAGCAGGTTTACATTTCTCCAAAAATGCGTATGCTTCTGCTTCGGTTTGAAATCTCTTGCTCAACTCGGCTTCCATTTGTTTTCCGCCAACATTGAACCGAGCGATTACCCTATAATTTGATGTGTAAGTAAATGTGTTGATTTCGCGTTCGCGCTCCACAATAAGGCGAACAGCCACTGATTGCACCCTTCCGGCTGAAAGGTTTCCTTTCACTTTTTTCCAAAGCACAGGTGATAATTCGTATCCAACCAACCTGTCCAATACCCTTCTGGCTTGTTGCGCATCAACCAAGCTTTTATCTATGCTTCTTGGATTGGCGATGGCTTTAAGAATTGCAGGCTTTGTAATTTCATGAAATACAATACGTTTGGTGTTATTTTCTGTTAGTCCCAAAACTTCGTATAAATGCCACGATATGGCTTCTCCCTCGCGATCCTCATCGGATGCCAACCATACCATATCTGCTTGTTTTGATAATTTTTTTAGTTCATTTACTACAGCTTTCTTTTCATCCGGCACTTCGTAATGAGGTTCAAAGTTTTTCTTCACATTGATTGCCTCGTCTCCTTTAGCCAAATCACGAATATGTCCGTAGCAAGACTTTACAATAAAATCTGCACCAAGAAATTTTTCTATTGTTTTTGCTTTTGCAGGCGACTCCACTATTACAAGGTTTTTCATATTGCTGGCGGTTATTTCTTAGTTTTTAAAATTATCATATTAAATCTCTATTCCGAATTCGTCTTTAAACACAAACGCCTGACAAGTTGTTGGCAAGTCAGGCGTCAAAAAAAGGTTTTAATTATTAATTAATCAATATTTTGTGGCTAAATACTTGTTGGTCTGATGACAAGCGAATAAAATATATGCCTTTGGTGAGGCTTTTCACATCAAACTCAATTCTTTGTTCACCTTCATTTAGCAGGTTATTTTGTAAGGTACTTATCTCTTTTCCAAAAATATCAGTTAATACAATTTGTACTTGCGATTTTGATGTTAATTGAAATTGAATAGTCAGTTTATTTGATGTCGGATTTGGGTATGCACTAAATTTTATTTGCGATTTGAAATTGTCATCAAGCGCTGTAGGGCCGTTGGTAATTGCAAAATTTTCTACATAGATGTTATTACCCCTGCGATTTAGTAATTCAAATCTGAATCGGGCATTCGTAAATGTTTTGTATGCATTTAAATTAATGGAAACTTTTCTCCACTGTTCCATAGAGGGTGTATATTCTGTAGAAACAACACCCGCGGTTGAAAGGGTAGATCCTGCCTGTTCAAAAAGCACAGTTTCTTCCATACCAAATGAATTTGAAACCCGCACGGTAAGTTGATCATTGGTAGCAAAACTTTTTTGTGCGTATGCATACCAAAACTCTAAATAGGGTTCGTTGATAGATGACAAATCAATTTCGGGCGATTGAAATCCATCTCTGGAGTTAATCAAGGCTGTTGTATTAGAGAAATTATACATCGCTACAGACTGGCTGCCATTTAGCGCTTGAGTTTTAAGTCCCCATCCATTGTTTGGGTTGTTAAAGTTATTTATTCTCCATCCATCTGCAGTGAGTGAAGGATTTTCAAACCCGTAGAAGTAAGGTGCTTTTCTACTTGATGCAGCAATATTGATATAAGTGCCATCCGTATTAAGGCCGGCATAGGTTATATTTTGGTTGTAATTTGGCGAGGTGCCAAAAATGCCTGTTCGAAGATTAATGCCAAAATTTGACCATACTCTTGCTTTTTGTCCAACGGTGTAAGTGTTTAAGCAAGTTCCATCGCTGTAATCCATGTAATTCTTTACCATATCGGGCAAGTTGGGGGAGTCATTTAAGCAACTATTTTGTCCGATATTGCAGCCAAAACTTGGTTCTGCCACCGGAGGGGTATCACAAACCCTGTCACCTTGTGATGCACAATTTGATGTCGTTCCGCCAACACATCCATCTTGAAATGTGTGATATAAACCAAGCCAATGACCAATTTCGTGAGTGAGTGTTCGTCCGGCTTGTGATGATTGACCGGAACCAACTGTGCCAACTTGGTCGGAACGCAAAACGATTCCATCTGTGGTGGTTTGAAAGTTTAAACTCCATGGAAATTGGGCATATCCTAATACAGTACCCTGCTGAGTGCCTCCTGAAAGTTGTATAGATTTAACCACCCATATATTTAGGTATTTTCTTGCATCCCAATAGCTGAGCGGTTTAATGTTGTCTCTGGCATTATTGGTAAGTGTGCTGAAAATACGATTTATGCCATCATGTTTATTTCCGTTAGGGTCATATTGTGCAAGACGAAATTCAATTTCCATATCTGCGGCTAAAGGGTCAGTACTGGCTCCATTTGTTCCCGCTTTTTTTCTAAAATCTTCGTTTACAATTCGTAGTTGATCCATTATTTGTGCCTGTGAGATATTCTCAGCACCGTTTTCATGAATAATGTGAAACACCACGGGCACATATAAAACTTTGCCTGCTTTATTTCTGATAATTTGCTGCACTTGTTGTGCTGCCGAATCATTCATGGCTTTTTGGGCTGCTGCTATTTCAGGATGATTTATCAGTTGTTGTTTGAAATACTCATCAGTTGCGCATGGAATAAAATGCTGAGCTTGAATAGCTAATGCAGCAAAAAGGAAAGAAGAGAAAAGAATTGATTTTAATTTCATTTTAGTTTTCTAATAACACCGCAACATAATTCAATGCATTAGGATTGACAATATGTTAGCAGTTTTGTGACAATTATATGGCGTTTGAATTAAATTTAGATGCTTGGTACTGCATCAAAAAGTCTACGATGACAATAGCTGTCATTGCTTCAACAATAGGGACAGCCCTGGGAACTACACATGGGTCGTGCCT
>CAYSBE010000004.1:34276-48627 GCA_964429245.1 uncultured Bifidobacteriaceae bacterium
ATACATATTGGCGCACCAGTTGATTTGCCTTCAAAAATACCTGAAAGCACTTCGGGAACTTCCTCTTCATGTCTTGAGGTGGTAATGGCAGATTGTCCGGGCTTTCTTCTTTGAAGTTCTTTATGAATATAATCTATGTCAATAGTTAAATTCGATGGACACCCATCAACGACCACACCAACAGCGTTTCCATGGCTTTCGCCAAATGTTGTAATTTTAAATAGTTTGCCAAAACTGTTACCTGACATTTTCCAAAGGTATTAAATAATCGTGATGGTTCTTACTTGGTATCTGTTAGTGGAAAACCTTGATTTCTCAATTTTGTTCGATGATGAATCCTATATTTTTTAGTTCTTTCCAAAATGTTGGGAATGATTTCTCAACCACTTCTGGATTTTCAATATCTATTTTATCGAATACCAATGCCAATGGTGCAAACGACATTGCCATGCGGTGATCTCCATAAGTTTTAATTTTAGGATGCAAATTAAAATTAATAGTTGAATGCATGATGTGCATTGATGTATCATCATGCGAAACATTGTATCCACATTTAGTTAATTCAATAGTTAAAGCTTCAAGTCTGTTTGTTTCTTTAAATTGTAATTGGCCAATTTGTGTAAATACAGTTTCCCTGTTTTTTCCAGCAAATAAAACAGCTAAAGTAGGAACGAGGTCAGGGTAATCACACATATTTAGTGCACAGGGATAAGATGGAATACCTCCGGAATCAATTCTTACACCATTGCTAAGGAAATGAGAGTTTACGCCAAGGGTATTCATCAATTGATAGATATGCTTATCGGGTTGGATATCATTTTCATTTAATCCGTTAATGAATAAGGTTGCTTTTTTAGCGAGTGAGCAAATGCTGTAGAAATAACTTGCGGCACTCCAGTCTGGTTCGCAAACAAGATTTACAAGTTGATACGATCCGGGATGAATAACGTAACGATTCGCATCATACTCTGCCTGTATTCCATATTTACGCATCAGTTCTAGCGTGAGCATATTGTATGCTTTTGATACAGCATTTTCATCAGTTTCGATTATCAAGCCGTTATTAAGCAACGGTCCAATTAGCATGAGTGCACTGATAAACTGGCTGCTTACTGATGAATCAATTTTTACTTCACCTCCTGATAATTTTTTACCTTTAATGCGAAGTGGAGGATAGCCAGGAGTATCTGCATACGCTATATTTGCACCTAAATAATTAAGTGCATCAACCAATGGTTTTATTGGACGTTGATGCATGCGCTCGTTGCCCATTAATAAAATATCATTAGCAACTAAGCTGTAATAAGCAGTAAGGAAGCGCATACATGTTCCGGCATTTTCAATATTCACTACTCCATTTAGTATTCCAGTATATTGCTGCATTAATTTAGAATCGTCAGCTTCTGAAAGATTCTCTATTCGCGAATTGTTTCCGCTAAGTGCCTGCATTATCAGCAAGCGATTGGTGATGCTTTTTGAACCGGGAAGTGTTATCGATCCACTAATATTATTTTTTGGGTGCGAAAGTGTGATGACACTCATAGTGCATCATAGTAATTTAATGCAGCAGTTATTTCCAAATCACTGCATGTGATGTTGTATACTGCTTTTCCTGTTTTCTTTAGCAATGCAAATTGAATTTGTTCATATGCATTTTTCTTATCCTGTCGCATGTATTTTATTATTTCAGGTGATAAGATACTTCTCAATGAGTATTTGGGAAAACTTTTCGAAATAAGGTCAGTGATTTGTTTTAAATCTTTGTTGCTAAAATCAAGTGCTGTTTTTGATAAATAGGATTCGCATATTATTCCTATTGCAATCGCTTCTCCATGAGAAAGCGGTTTTTTATCGTGTTTTAGTGAATAGGCTTCAATGGCATGTCCAATAGTGTGGCCAAAGTTTAAAATTTTTCTTTCTGCCAATTCATAAGGATCTTTCTTGATGATATCCAATTTAATTTTTACCGAACCATTTATAAGTGAAACCAATTTGGCCCACTCATCAAATTGCACATCCTTTATTTTTTGCCAATAATCTTTGTCTGAAATCAAACCGTGTTTAATCATTTCGGCATATCCATTCATCATTTCTGCTCTGGGAAGTGTGGCCAGAAAATCGGGGTAAATATAGATGGATTTAGGCTGTTTGATGGTGCCAATTATGTTCTTGGTGCCTTCAAAATCAACAGCAGTTTTTCCGCCTATGGATGAATCAACCATTGCCATCAGGGTAGTAGGTACCTGTATGAAGTCAATACCCCGTTTGTATAAACTTGCACAAAAACCACCAATATCGCCTACAACGCCTCCACCTAAATTAATGACAACTGATTTTTTATCCGCTTCATTTCTGAATAATTCTTTCCAAATAAATTCAGCAGTTGATATAGATTTATTTACTTCACCTGAGGGAATGCGTATGGTCGTGTAATTAAATAAGTATTTTGACAGAACCGGCAAGCAGTACTTTTCAGTTTGTTCGTCAAATAACACAAATACCTGAGAGTAAGCTTCTTCAATGAGCTGTTGTAATAATGTATCAAAAACATCATTGCCTATGAATATACTAAATTCTTTTGAGTGGTATTCTTTCAAAACATTACTTTTGCCAGCGCAAATTTGTACATTTTAAGTTAATAAGTCTAATAAATATTCATTCGTGTCAAATACAAAAACATTTAGCAATACTACACTACCATCTTTTGATAACACTGATATTGCTTTTAAAGCAAAGAAGAATAACGACTTACTTCGTTCATATTTACTATTTAAAGCTATTGGAATAAATTGGTTGGTAAAAGTGGGCCCATCATTGGTAGAAACTTCATTTAGAATTGGCTTACCTATTAAGGGAATCATAAAAAGTACCGTGTTTAATCAGTTTTGTGGTGGCGAAAGCATGCATGATTGTGAGCGTACGATTGATGCTTTGTATGAATACCATATAGGTTCTATTCTTGATTATTCAGTAGAAGGGAAAGAAGCTGAAGCAGAGTTTGATCATACCATGGAAGAAACCATTAATACGGTTTTGAAAGCAAAAGGAAATCCTAAAATTCCTTTTTGTGTATTTAAAGTTACCGGACTAGCAAGATTTGAACTGCTTGAAAAAGTAAATTCGAAACAATCATTAAATGCGGAAGAGCAAGCCGAGTTTGATAAAGTGAAACACCGAATTGAAATGATATGCGAACATGCATTCAAAAACAATGTGCGCATATTCATTGATGCAGAAGAAAGCTGGATACAAGATGCAATTGATGCATTAGCCAGAGAGATGATGTTGAAATTTAATCATACCAAAGCCATTGTGTTTAATACAATTCAGCTATATCGTCATGATCGTTTTAAATTCTTACAAGCAAGTTATGAAGATTCCCTAAAGCACAATTATTATCTTGGTGTGAAGTTGGTTCGAGGTGCATATATGGAAAAAGAACGTTTAAGAGCTATTGAAAACAATTACCTTTCACCCATACAGCCGGATAAAACGGCAAGTGATAACGATTATAACCGTTCACTTAAATTTTGCATTGAACATATTGATCGCATCAGTGTGTGTGCAGGTACTCATAATGAATCAAGCAGCTTATTATTGGCAGAATTGATGCAACAAAATGCCATTGCTAATAACGATGAACGAATATACTTTTCACAGTTGTTTGGAATGAGTGATCATATAAGCTATAACCTTGCAAATGCTGGATATAATGTGGCTAAGTACCTTCCTTATGGCCCGGTAGAAGCCGTATTGCCATATTTATTTAGGCGTGCTGCAGAAAATACTTCTGTAAAAGGCCAAGCAGGTAGAGAGTTGACTTTGATTACCAATGAGCGAAAGCGGAGACGTGCTCTTTAACAAAGTTTGACTTGTTTTTTTTGCTGCAAACACTTATTTATCAATATGAATAATTTATCAACACCCCTGTTGATAGAGCGTGTACAAGTGCCGCTCGGCATAACTTTTCTTTGAAGAAAGGTTGAACGTATAACCTTAATTTAATATCACATATTTATTTACTATGCAGGTTACTTACTTAGGACACTCATGTTTTCAGCTGCTTATAAATGGAAAGAGCATTGTTTTTGATCCATTTATTAGGCCTAACGAACTAGCAATAAATGTAGGAGTTGATATTGATGATATCCGAGCAGATTATATACTCGTTTCTCACGCGCATGATGATCACACAGCTGATTTGGTTTATTTGGCAAACAATACCAATGCGTTGGTTGTAGCAAGTTGGGAAATTTGCAGCTGGCTAAACAAGAAAGGGATAAAGAATACCCATCCAATGAATGTAGGAGGGGGATGGACATTTGATTTCGGAAGAGTAAATATGGTGCATGCTGACCATTCAAGTTCTTTTTCAGATGGAACATACGGTGGTGTAGCATCAGGTTTTGTAATTGAGTCGGCAGGTAAAGCCATTTATTACGCAGGCGATACCGGACTAAACTTGGAAATGAAATTGTTAGGTGAAAAATACCAAATAGATACAGCATTACTGCCTATTGGCGACAATTTTACCATGGGATATACGGATGCACTTCTCTGCGCACTATATGTAAATGCGAAGCAAATAATTGCCATGCATTTTGATACGTTCGGGTATATAAAAATTGATCATTCCGTTGTTCAAGATTATTTTAAAGAAAACAATAAGAACCTAATCATACCAAAAATTAAACAAACAATTTCAATATAATGGGAAAAATAATTTCGATAGTAAACCAAAAAGGTGGGGTAGGAAAAACCACAACAGCCATAAACCTTGCAGCTAGTTTAGCCGTATTGGAATATAAAACGCTTGTTGTTGATGCAGACCCACAGGCAAACACAACGTCAGGCTTGGGATTTGATCCCGTAAATGTGAAGTTGGGATTGTATGAGGTGATGATAAATGATGCACAAGTTAACGATACCATACTTAAAACAGAATTCGATTACCTTGATGTATTGCCCTCAAATATAGATTTGGTGGGTGCAGAAATAGAGCTTATTAACTTACCAAACAGAGAGCGCATTATGCGTCATGCACTTGAAAAGGTGAAAAAGAAATATGATTTTGTAATCATTGATTGCTCCCCTTCATTGGGTTTAATTACAACAAATGCGCTAACCGCATCAGATTCGGTAATTATTCCGGTACAATGTGAATACTTTGCATTGGAAGGATTGGGTAAATTATTGAATACAGTAAAAATCGTTCAAACCAATTTGAATCCCGACTTACAAATTGAAGGCCTGCTACTTACCATGTATGATATGCGGCTAAGGTTAAGCAACCAAGTGGTGGAAGAAGTAAAAATGCATTTCCAACAGTTGGTGTTTGATACAATCATTCAACGTAATACCAGGCTGAGCGAAGCACCAAGTTTTGGTAAACCCGTTATATCACACGATGCTGAATGTAAAGGAACCATTAACTATTTAAACTTGGCAAAAGAACTTTTGCAGAAAAATAACCTCACTGCGATGGCAGGATCAATCCTCGAACCCAAACATTTAAATTAATTTATAAGACATGTCAAACGTTAAACGCAATGCATTGGGGCGTGGCTTAAGTGCCTTGCTGCAAGATGCAAAAACAGATATTACCACTGCTGATGCCAAACCAATATATGCTACCAATGAAGTACTCATCAGTCAAATTCAAGCCAACCCTTTTCAGCCACGAACTGATTTTGATGATGAAGCTTTGAATGAGCTTGCCGAAAGTATCAGAATGCATGGAGTTATTCAGCCCATCACAGTTAGGAAAATGGGATATGATACTTATCAAATCATTAGTGGCGAACGCAGAACAAGGGCTTCCATACTTGCAGGATTGACTAAAATTCCGGCATATGTGCGCGTGGCAAATGATCAGGAAATGCTTGAGTGGGCACTTATTGAAAATATTCAACGCGAAGAACTAAATCCAATAGAAGTAGCACTGAGTTATAAGCGACTAATTGATGAGTGTAGTTTGAAACAGGAAGAGTTGGCTGAAAGAGTTGGTAAAAACAGAACCACTGTAAATAACTTTTTGCGCTTACTTAAGCTGCCAGATACCGTTCAGGTGGCACTAAAAGAACGAAAAATAACCATGGGCCACGCTAGGGCAATTATTAATATTGACGATCCTAAAAAACAAGAGTGGATGTTGGAGCAAATGCTATCTGAAGAGCTCAGCGTGAGAGAAGTAGAAGGAATGGTACGCGAAACACAGGAACAAGAAAAAAAGAAAAAAACAATTTCAGCACCTGTAAAAAATAAAACGCAAGAACTAACTGCTTATCAAAAGTTATTGGCTGATAAGCTCAATTTACCTATTTCAATTAAGTCTGATGAAAGAGGAAGGGGAGCCATTAAAATTTCTTTCCGTTCACAATCTGAATTGGAACATATTTTGGAAATGATAGGCTAGTGTCTTACATCACGTATATTAAAAATGCCTCGCAAATTTTGCGAGGCATTTTTGTTTAGGATAGTTTTTACTACAAAATATAACACGTGAATTATGAAATATTAATTAGGAATTAATAAATAATTAACAATATTATATTTATTTAAATAACTTAGTATTTCAATTGTAGGCTTTAACACACCTAATAATCAAATATAAACCATGAGAAAACTAGTACAACTTTCATTCTACCTTATTGTAGGAGTGCTGTTGAATTGTCTGGGAACATTCAACGCAAACGCAACCCAATTAAGTGGTACGTACGTCATTGATACCAATGGTACACCTTCAGCTACGGTGTTTCGAAATTTTAATTCAGCCATTACGTATCTCACAAGTAGTAACACTCGTAGCGATGGAGGACCAACCAATTCTGCTCCATTTGGAGTGGCCGGTTCTGTAACATTTGTTGTTGCCAATGGTACTTACCAGGAATTAGTAGTTATTCCGAATATTCCTGGTGCTACCGATACGTCTAGAGTGACAATTGTCGGTTATGGTGCAACTTTACAAGCAATTAATACTACGAATGATCGTGCAGTTATCAGACTACAAAATGCAGACTTTGTAACAATAAAAGGATTAACAATTCGAACATTAGATCTAACTTTAGGTTGGGGTATTCATTTTTATCTTGGTTCTGACTTTAATGAGATTGATAGTTGCAATATTCAAATCACATCAGTTACCTCAACTTCATCTGCAAATTCAGCAGGAATTGTTTTTTCTAATAGTTTAACATCACCAACCACAAGCGGGGTAAACGGATATTTTAATCGCATTACAAATAATATCATTGACGGACATCCAACGGCAGCAGGTATGTATTATGGTATAGTAGGATTCCCTGCGTCTGGTTCTACAACTATTTCAAGAAATAAGTTTGTAAATAACACCATAAGAAATTTCTTTTATAGTGGAATTTATTGGGGTAATGGGAATGGAACTTTATTTAAAAATAATTTTATTACCCGTACAACCAAAACAAATATTACAACTACGTATGGTTTTTATCTTACCAATGGATCAAGGTTAGATACGATAGAAGGTAATACCATTACAGGTATGTTTAATGCAATACCTACCAATACCAATACATTTTATGCCATTTGGGCAATAAATTATTCAGGAACTTCTACCGAGCCCAATTTCTTTTTTAATAATTTGGTATATGATAATAAAGGCAATGGTTCGCAATTTGGTTTTTATTTTTTATCATCAGTTAATGCACGTATTATCAATAATACCATATTATTCGATAATATTTCAAATACATCTACTACATCGCAGGTTCAGTGTTTTTATTGGAGTGGAAATACAAGCACAAGTAGCACACTTCAACTTCGCAACAATATTTTCTCAATCACTACTGGTGGTACAGGTCCAAAGCATGCCATATTTACAACCGGCACATTTACATCCGGTGCCATAATTAGTAAGAATGGATACTTTAGTAATGCTGCCAATTATAACATGATGAATTATGTGGGTACAAACTACGCAACTTATGCCAACTGGCGTTCATTTATTGGCACAGTAGATCAAACAAGTAGTGATTTTAATCCTTCATTTACAAGTGCTCCTTCAGATTTAAGACCAAGAGAAGGTTGGTATGCATCCAATGCAGATACGATCCCTTATATAACAACATTTTTTAATGGTACTCCACGTACCTTACCTACCGATATTGGAGCCAATCCTGCAAATCCGGTACCATTAGATGTAGCTATTGGAAATCTGATTCTTCCTGCAACTCCATATACAGCCGGTTCGCAACCAATTTCTGTTACAATTAGAAATGCGGGTACAGCTACCATCACTTCTGCAACAATTGATTGGAGTATAAATGGTGTTCCTCAAACACCGGTTTCATTTACCGGTTCTATACCTACTGGTGCATTTTCGGGACCAATATCTTTGGGTACAGTTACTGTTGCAACCGGAGTGCTATATAATATTTCAGCTACAGTATCTAATCCAAATAGCTCGGTAGATGCAAATATTTCAAATAATACAACGAATGGTCAAACAGCGGCTAGTTTACCAGGTGGAACTTATACTATTAATGCAGGAGGAGTAGGAGCAACCAACTTCATTTCGCTTTCAGCATTTACTAATATAGCTAATATAGGAGGAATCGCAGGAGCAATTACATTAAACTATGTTGCAAACTCTGGGCCCTATACAGAACAAGTATTCTTTCGCAATATTTCAGGTCTTTCAGGTGTAAATAATATTACCATAAATGGAAATGGTGAATATGTTCAGTTTAATAATTTAGATGCAAGTAGTATAGGTATCATCAATTTATTGGGTACTGATTATGTTACTTTCAATGGATTAAATGTAAGAAGTCTAAACCCGTCATTTGGAATTGGATATCTTTTATCAGCAGGTGCAGATTCAATTAATATTTTGAATTGTACAATCGATATTTCATCTGTTACTGGAAGTTCAAGCAGTGCCGGAATTGCGGTTACAGCTGCCTTAAACTCTCCAACAGCCAATGCCGCAAATGTGGGCCGATTTAATCGCTTTGAGAATAATACTATAACAGGTAGTGGAACAGGTGGCCCGTTTTATGCTATCTCGATATCATGTCATAACTCAACTTCAGGGCCTAATAATGGATATATTGTTCGCAATAATATTATGCGAGACTTTACTTCTTATGGAATGTATTTGTATGGAACGATAGGAAGTCTTATTTCAGGAAATGTAATGTCCAGACCTAATCGTAACCTCAATACTACGATTTATGGTATTTATGGCATTCAATTTATGAGTGGAGACACTATCGAAAACAATCGTATATTTAAACCATTTGACGCCATTCAAACCTCGACCAGTCAGTTTTATGGAATGTACTTTATTGCAACAAATACGCCATCAAACCGTCCGTTGATTGTTAAAAATAATTTGATTTATGATATCAAGTCAAACGGTGCGGTTTACGGATTTTATTCATTAGTAAGTAATAATATCCGTTTCTACCATAATACTGTAGAGTTTGACCATGTGGCAAGTACATCGACACAAGCAGCAAGCCATGTTTATGTGAGTTCATCAGCCACAGGACTAATTTATAGAAATAACATATTCTTTATGAATAGAGGCGGAACGGGAGCTAAACATTTGGTATACCTTACCAATACCGGAACTGTAGCCAACTACTTATTTACAAATAACTGTTATCATTTAAAAGTGCCGGTGGGTGGAGGAACAAATAACCATATTGGCTTTTATAATGCAGCAAATCGAACCACACTTACAGATTGGACTACCGCAACCGGATTCGACTCAAATAGTGTTATTGCCGATCCAAGATTTCGTACATTCCTATTAAATGCACCACTTACTCCAGGAAGTGACTCATTAAACAATAAAGGGTTTAATGTAAACACAGAAGCACAACGCGATTTTGGAGGTTTTGTGCGCAGCAGTACTCCCGATATTGGTGCATACGAATTTATTGTTCCGGCAGCAGATGCGGGTTTGGTAAAATTTACTTCTCCATTACTAAGAAGCGTTTCATTGTTTTCAACAGTAAACGTTGATGTACAATTGAAAAATTATGGGGCATCAACACTTTCAACAGTTGATTTAAATTGGAGAGTGGATACCAATGCAATGACCGGAACAACTTGGTCTGGTACATTGGCTCCTGATGATACAGTTAATACTTCATTGGGATCGTTTTTTGTTTCAGCGGATGGACTATTCTCTGTTAAAGCATGGTCTTCGAATCCAAATTTTGTAACAGACAGTATTCGTATCAATGACACCATTAATACCTTCTTCTGTACACCATTGTCAGGAACAATTACGTTAAATCCTTCTCTACCTTTTTCTTCGTCCAATGTTACTTCATGGGAGCAATTAGGTTCGTTGTTATCTGTTTGTGGTGTTAATGGTCCATTAACAATAAATGTTACGCCCGGCACTTATAATACGTTTGTTAATATAACTGCAATACCAGGTGCAAACGCTACAAATAAAATAATAATAAACGGAGGTGACAGTGCACTTTGTACGCTAACATATAACGGAGCATTGCAACGTCCTACCATACTATTGAATGGCGCCAAGTACCTTGAATTTAGAAATATCAAATTCATCACAACAGGAACAGGTGCAGGAACAGCGGTTCAGCTGACCAATAATGCCGACAGCAATACTTTTGTTAAGTGTTCATTTATAGCTCCAATACTTTTAGTATCTAATGCAAACGTAAATGCATTTGTGGCTTCAGGATCTATTGTTTCACCTACCACTGCTGGTAATTCAGCTAATGTATTACTTATTGATAGTTGTACAGCAATAGGCGGTTTCTATTCAATTGATTTGTATGGAACAACAACGCCAAAGGCCTTAAATAACGTAGTGAGAAATTCATTAGTTAATGGTTCATTTCAATATGGAATTTATAGTAACTTTCAAAATGGAGTAAAAATCAATAATAACCGCGTATGGAATGTAGGATTTTTTGCCAACAATATAAGTTCAGCTATGGCTTCAATTTCCGTTATCAATTCTGATAACGCCAATGAAGCAATTTCTAACGATATACAAAATATGCCTGCCGGTCGAGGTATTGAGTTTATTACCAATCTTGGAACCTCTACCAATCGTCAAATAATTGCCAACAATATCATCAATATTGGACTTGCTACTAACATTACTTATGGTGTTTTTGAATCCAATAATGCTTTCCTTGATTTGGCATTTAACTCGGTAAAACTAAATACAGGTGATCAATCATATGCAGGTGCGGCTTTGTATACCAATAATACATCAACTACTTACTCAAACGTACGTATTGTAAATAACATTTTTGTTGCACCATCGGGTACTTTAGCCGCGTATGCAGTGAATGCGACTAATATGAATGCGGCCACTTATACGATGAACAATAACGTCTATTTTTCATCAGGCACGTATCCATTCCGTCAAGGTGGATTCATTACGACTACATTAGTGAATTTTGTAACGGGTGGAAATATGATGGCTCCGCTAATTGGAAATAATACGAATAGTCAATTCTTACTACCAACTTTCTTTTCTTCCACAAATTTACGTTCAATCACACCAGAGCTAGACGATTCGGCATTTGCCATAACTACGGTAACAACTGATGTAGACGGAAAAGTAAGAAGCACATTAACACCAGATATAGGCGTATTTGAATTTACTCGTCCGGCTGCAGATGCTGGTGTGTTAAGAATAACAGCTCCCGTTAAGCCGCTTATTACAGGATTAAATGATATTGTTGTTATTATTAAAAATTACGGAGTAAGCACCATCACAACAGCAAACGTACATTACAATATTGATACCGTTACACACGTAAAAGCTTACTCAGGTACATTGGCACCCGGAGCAATTGATACTGTGAGGTTCGACTCAACAAGTGGTCCTTCAGGTTCAAGCCAACAGTTTAACTTTGGTTCTCAGTTTGTATCAATTAAAGCATGGACATCTGCTCCAAACTCAGTTGTTGATTCACTTAATTTAAATGATACAGCATTTACAGGAATTTGTGGAAGTTTAAGTGGTAACTATACCATTAATCCTGCAGGTTCAGGTACAACTAACTTTACAAGCATACAAGCTGCTATAGACAGAATGAACTGCGGTGGTGTATCAGGTCCGGTAGAGTTCGCAATTTCACCTGGTACGTATAATGGTCCATTTGATATTCCATACATTTTTGGAGCAAGTTTAACCAATACAATTACGTTCCGCTCATCAAACAATAATGCAGCATCAGTAACGCTTACGAATACTGCGCCAACCGTAGCTGCTAATTTTGTATTGCGTTTATTTGGTACACAGTTTGTAAGGCTAAATCATTTGACACTCTCAACAAACAATCCATCTTTCGGTAGGTTGCTCGTTATTGCAAAAGACCTTAACAATAACCTTAATGTGCAAGAATTAAGTGTACGTAATTGTGTATTTAATGGTACAAATACAACTTCAACAGCTGATGCACTTGCGTTGGTATTTGGTCCAAATGGTGATAACGCCACATTCTTAAATTTTGTAGGCAATACATTTGCTAACGGCTCTCATGGAATTTGGATTGGTGGGCAAAACATTGTTAACCAAAATGCTTTTGGATTTGTAGCTGATAGCAATACGTTCCAAAATCAATATTACTCAGCTATTTGGTTGCAAAATCGTTTTTCTACATTCATACGTAGCAATATCATCAACATTAGCCCAGGTTTTGCGGGTAGCTATGGTATATACATGTTAGGCGTTGGACAAGAAAGTGAAATAAGTTATAACCGCGTTAACAATCAAGGAGGATATTATGGAATAAGCGTTCAACAAAATGCTTATTATGATGCACCTGGATTACATACCATTAAAAATAATACCATTTGGACACAAAATACTTCATTGAATTATGGATTGTTTGTAACCAATAGCAATAAAATGCGTATCTATAATAATACGATTCGTATGGCGTCATCGTCTACTGCTTTTGGTTTTTACTTACAAGGACACGCTTCATTTATTACAGGATCAATAACGTATCCTGCATCTTATGATATCATGTTTCTGAACAATATTGTACAGGGTGCAACTACAAGTACAGGTACATTTGGTATCTATACTACCAACGCTCAAGCAAATACTTCCCTTGTCAATATTAATAATAACTTGTACTTCTCAGCATCACCAAACGTGATGTTTTTAAATGGAACTAATTACACAGCAGCCAACTTTTACAGTACCTATCGCAAGGCGCTGAATCCTAATTTTGAGAGCCGTTCAATTTTCGGGCAATTAGCATTTGCATCAGGTTCAAGCTTGAAAGCAAATGAAACAAATCCCAGTGTGTGGCTTGCAAATGGAAGGGCACAGCAATTGTTTTTTGTAAATAATGACATTGATGGCAATCCAAGAAGTATTGATGTAATTACTGGGGTGCCTGATATTGGAGCACATGAGTTAATTCCGAATGCAACACCAGATGCCGCTACAATTACAGGAACAATTTCAACTGGAAATACCCAGCATATCACTCAATATGGCGATACGTTGGCGTCTATCACCTGGGGATTCTCAGGTACTTTACCAACATCAATTGCTGCACGTCATTATCCGGGCTCTTTAATTAGCCATCCCGGATTGTACGGTATGACTAATCTAACAAACAGAATGGATGAATTTGTAAGGGTTATTCCAAATGGCGGTAGTTTCTACGATTATAATATTACATATCGTTATGACTCAACACGCTTGGGAACTGTGAATTCACAAACAGATTTGAGATTGGCACATAAGATTGATACTGTTTGGACAAGCTATGCATTTACATTAACAGCAGTTGATACAGTAGCAAAAACATTTAGTGTTACGGGTTTGGCAGCCTTTGGTGATTTTACAGGCACAGATGATATCAATCCGCTTCCTGTGCAGGTTAGTAGATTTGAAGCAATGAGAAGAGGATCAGATGCGGAACTAGTTTGGACAACTGTTTCTGAGATTAATGCTTCACACTTTGTAATCGAACGCAGTATAAATAACAGAGAATGGGATGCAGTTGGAAGGGTTTCAAGTGCAAGTGGTAATTCTGTTACAACTCAATCTTATACCTTCCTTGATATCAATGTACAGAAAATAACAGGGGCTTCAACTGTATATTACCGCTTACGTGCAGTTGACATGGATGGTACATTTGATATTACACCTGTTAGAAGGGTAAATTTTGAAAGTCGATTGAATGTGGGTGAAATCAATGTACATCCAAATCCATTTAACAATCAAGTTACATTAAATATCAACAGCACAATTGATGGAGATGCAATTATTGAAGTCTATGACATCTATGGAAAACGCGTTTTGCGTTCTACAAAATCAGTTGTCAACGGAGAAAATGACA
>CAYSBE010000005.1:0-41913 GCA_964429245.1 uncultured Bifidobacteriaceae bacterium
TTTTCGCTGAAGATAGTGAGTGACATGAGGACGATTTCTCTCGGTGTATTTTTTTAGATTGGTTTATTGGCTTAGGTTACGGATTCAGCACCAATGGTGAGTACGGAAGACATTATTCATTTGTGGGCGCCATCGAAGAGTTTCCAATCGCATTTTCGGCAGGATTCTTAATCGGGTTTCTTACCAAATAGCTGTTGATATCTAAACTTTATAGCCTGTAATTACTTATGTAATTTCGACAGGTGAATTTTCTCGAATCATTAAATCATCCACAGCATGATGCTGTTGTAAATACCGATGGGCCGGTAATTATTGTTGCAGGTGCCGGTTCAGGTAAAACCCGTGTACTGACTTACCGTATAGCTTATCTTTTAAAAAATGGGGTAGATGCTTTTAATATTCTGGCACTAACTTTTACCAATAAAGCATCTAAAGAAATGCGTGAGCGCATTCATCACGTTGCCGGCAGCGATGCCCGTAACCTTTGGATGGGCACTTTTCACTCTATATTTTCCCGTATTTTGAGATTGGAACATGATAAAATTGGATATCCACGCAACTTCACTATTTACGATACTGATGATGCAAAAAGTCTTATCAAATCTATCGTCAATGAGTTGAAACTGGATGATAAAGTGTACAAACCTTCTGTGATGCTCAATCGCATTTCGGCTGCAAAAAATGCCATGATTACTGCTGCTGATTATGCCATGGACTCGGATTTGATAACAGAAGACGATAACGCCAAACGACCTAAGTTTGTTCAAATATATGCTGCTTATGAAGCAAGATGCTTTCGTGCCAGCGCCATGGATTTTGATGATTTGCTTATCAAAACCTATCACCTCATGAACCAAAATCCTGAAGTGTTGAATAAATACCAGCAGATGTTTAAATACATACTGGTTGATGAGTTTCAGGATACCAACCAAGTGCAATATGCCATTGTAAAAAAATTAGCAAATGTATATCAAAATATTACCGTAGTAGGTGATGATGCACAAAGTATTTATGCCTTTAGGGGAGCTACCATTAAAAACATACTGAGTTTTCATAAAGATTTTCCTGATACACGGGTATACCGTTTGGAGCAAAACTATCGGTCAACAAAAAATATTGTACATGCTGCAAACTCTATCATCAAACAAAACAAAGATCAGATAGAGAAAAAAGTATGGACAGATAACGAAGCTGGAGATAAAATCCGGGTATTCAGGGCGCTCACCGATAATGAAGAAGGAAAAATGGTTGCCTCTTCAATTTTTCAAGAGAAAATGAACAGCCAATCCTATAACAAGGATTTTGCCATTTTATACAGAACAAATGCGCAAAGCAGGGCAATGGAAGAAGCATTGCGAAAGCTTAATATTCCTTATCGCATTTATGGCGGACTTTCCTTTTATCACCGCAAGGAAATAAAAGACCTATTGGCTTATTTTCGTATTACCATCAATTCCAATGATGAGGAGGCATTAAAACGCATCATCAATTATCCTGCTCGGGGTATTGGAAAAACAACCTTAGATCACCTCACTGTTTTGTCTTCTCAGCACAACAAAAGTTGGTGGGAAATCATGAACAGTGCGGCACAATACGGTATTAAGGCCTCGGGTTCACTTGCCGATTTTGTGTTGATGATACAAAGTTTTAAAACAATGATGGATAAAAATGCCTACGATACGGCTTTGCATATTGCCAAACAATCAGGCATTTTAAAAAATTTACATGACGACAAAACCGTAGAAGGAATTGCCCGCTACGAAAACATTGTTGAACTCTTAAACGGGGTAAAAGAATTTAGTATTGATGAGCAAATTGATGATGATGCCGTAGTGAAGGTAAGAACCTTGCCTGAGTATATGCAAGACATTGCTTTGTTGACAGATGCAGATAATGATAAAGACCAAGATACCGATGTGGTTAGTATGATGACTATTCACGCGTCAAAAGGTTTGGAGTTTAAGTATGTATATGTGGTTGGACTGGAAGAAAATCTATTCCCCTCACAAATGGCACTAAATAGTCGCAAAGAATTGGAAGAAGAACGCAGGCTTTTTTATGTCGCTATTACAAGAGCAATGAAAATGCTATTCCTTTCCTTTGCAACTTCTCGATTTCGGTTTGGCAGCATGATTTACAGTGAGCCTAGCCGATTTATTCAGGAGATAGATCCGCAGTATTTGGTACTGGAAGGAATGCTAAATCAGGGAAGTAAAAGCACCGCACCTCCTCGGTTTGGTCAAAATAGGCCGCAACATGGCAATAAGGTAATTTCAAGCAATACACCAACTAAATCCCATATTGCACCACCGCCAAATTTTAAACCAATCAACAAAGCCTCACAGGTAAATGCATCAATTGACCCCGATTTTCAAGGCGATGATACGTCAAACTTAGAGGCCGGACAAGTAGTGGAGCACCAACGTTTTGGAAAAGGTACCGTGCAATCGGTAGAAGGAGCAGGTGAAAACCGTAAAGCCCAGATAGATTTTGGAGGACATGGCAAAAAGATGCTTGTATTAAAATTCGCTAAACTTAAAATAAACCAATCATGAGATTCGAAAAACATATTTTTATTTGCGCTAACCAAAAAGCAGAAGGTAAGGCTTGCTGTGGACAAGAACGTGGTATGGAACTGGTACAAAAGTTCAATGAAATAATAACAGAAAAAGGCCTAAAAGGAAAGGTGCGTGCCCAGCGATCAGGTTGCCTTGATGCATGCAAATTTGGTCCTGCATTGGTGGTTTATCCTGAAGGTACGTATTATGGAAATGTGACACCGGAAGATGTAACCAAGATTGTAGAGGAACATATTGTTGGCGGAAACATTGTGGAGTCGCTTGAGTTGAAGTGGGATTAATTTTCTATCCACTCGATTTTATCATTTTCAAGTGGCGCATGATAAATACCTAACCGCATTTCGGCATAGGGGTACTTTTTTTGTAGTGCTGTAAAAATTTTCAAATACACTCTTTTTTCAGGATATGGGGGTACTGCGGTTTCGCGCATGGCCCAATGTTGTAAAGAAAGCATGCCCTCACCGTTACAGGTGTTTTTGATATCTTTCCTATAATACTCACGAGGAAAATCATGCATTGCTTCCCTGTTTTTTATACAGATTACTGCTTGTGTTATTTTTCCTGAGTACAAACTCCCCGAAAGATAATGATCCCAAATGCCAACAAAATTAGATAGGGGCAAAACAAACCATACCAACAGCGTTAAGATATGAGCAGCTGAAAATGAAAATATATACTCAGGTACATGTTGATTAAAGTATGTTAGTAACAACCCAATCATAAATAAATTCCAAGGCCAAACAATGATATTATAGTGACTGCTTACCAAAAACGTTAATATGATTAGGTGCATTGCCATAAGTAAAATCAAGGCTGTTTTATTGGTTCGTTTGAATAACAACAACAATCCAAATAATATTTCAGCTATCGGAATAAAATATCCAAAGCTGCGCCAATTGGTGATCTGCGCTGATTCAGCATGGATTAAATTTTGAAGAATCATTTTTACCCATACCTCACTCAAAAAAGCATCATGTAATTTTTGTATTCCACTTAAAAGGTAAATTCCTGCAAGCATCAATAAGAATATGTTTTTCAACCGAACATGATTATTGATAAAAATGTATAGGCAAAGCATAAATAGGTATTGATATGCCCAAGGTTGCCAGCGGTTTTGGTCGAGTAATGCTGAACCAATTTCAGTGGCGAACAAGACTCCCATCACAGCCCGATGCTGCGGTTGAAATAACAAGTATGCGATTGCTGAAAGCGAAATCAGGTATAATATAAGATGAATAACCGGAGGAACCTCATAAAACAAATCAAAAACAGGAGCAATTGGAAAATATCTGTCTGCCAGCCACATTTTTATACCCAATATTTTGGCAACGAGCCAGCATGCAAGCATGAGTCGGAACACAAATAGTGGATTTTGAATAAGCTTTTTCACAAGATGCAATATATCTGAATGCAATCATTAATTTGCATCATGCAAAACTTACTACTTTTACATGGAGCATTGTCAACCCGCTTGCAATTTGATAAGCTCATGCCATTATTATCGAGAGAACTGAATGCCAATTCCATAAATTTCAGTGGACATGGCGGACTTAGTATACCTATGCAAGGATTTACATTTAATACTTTTGCCAACGACATACTTGAATTTGCCGATAAACACCATATAGAAAAGTTGAATTTGTTCGGTTTCAGTATGGGCGGGTATGCTGCATTGTATTTTGCAAAATTATATCCCAATCGGGTGAATCGGATATTTACCCTCAACGTCAAATTTAATTGGGACCTAACAAGTACAGCTCGAGAAACAGCCATGCTCGATGCGGAGAAAATGATGCTGAAAGTGCCAGGCTATGCCAATCAATTGATGATGCTGCACGGAATTCAAATGTGGAAGGAAGTAATCAACCAAACCTCAGGAATGATGACTGCCTTGTCAAAAGACTTTTTACTTACAGAAGAAGATTGGAATTCCATGAAGTTTCCAATCCGTTTAGCAATTGGCGATCGCGATAATACCTCATCGATTCAGGAAACATTGGATGTGTATCAAAAATTACCCAACGCAAGCATGTGGGTGTTGCCAAACACATCTCATCCGTTTGAGAAAATTGATCAGCAAAAACTAGCCGAAGAAATCAAGGATTTTTTCTTAAAGTGAGGCTATTGATTTCACCAATGCCGGCCCTTTGTAAATAAAACCCGTGTATAGCTGAACAAGTGAGGCGCCATTAGCCAATTTGGCTTTTGCAGCTTCAACAGAATCAATACCCCCAACACCAATCAGTGGAATATTACCTGCTGATTTTTTATGTAAATAAGTAAGCACCTCTGTTGAATGGTTGAATAATATTTTTCCGCTGAGTCCGCCTGCACCCATTGCTTCAATTTTAGTTTTTTCAGTTTTTAATCCATCGCGGCTTATAGTTGTATTACCGGATACAAGTCCCTCAATGCCGGTTTCGTTGACAATATCTACCACATCATCGAGCTGTGATTGCGTTAAATCGGGAGCAATTTTAAGTAAAAGCGGTTTGTGTATTTGACCTTTATTGATAAAGTTGTTTCGAAGAGAGATTAGAGATGAAAGAATTTTTTTTAGGGGTTCTTTATCTTGTAAAGCACGTAAATTTGGTGTATTAGGAGAACTTACATTCACTACAAAATAATCGCAGCAATCATATAATTTTTCAAAACAAATTTCATAGTCACGTTGGGCTTCTTCATTTGGAGTTACTTTGTTTTTTCCAATATTTCCGCCCACAATCATACCTTTAGGTCTATTTTTCAATCGCTTAGCAATAGCATCAGCGCCATCGTTGTTAAATCCCATGCGGTTAATAATGGCTTCATCTTTTATTAATCGAAACAACCTGGGCTTGTCGTTTCCGGGTTGAGGCTTTGGCGTTACTGTACCTATTTCTACATGGCCAAACCCAAGCGCCTGAAATTCATGCAGGTATTTAGCATTCTTGTCAAATCCTGCAGCCAAACCTACCCGGTTTGGAAAAGTGAGTCCTAAAAACTGAACGGGTTTGTGTACAAAAAATACAGATTTGGTAATGGCACGGGTAAAAGGGATATAAAATATAATTCGAAGCGTATTCAGGGCAAAATAGTGAGCCTTCTCTGCATCCATCAGAAAAAGCAAGCGTAGCAAGAGTTTGTACATGGCACGAAAATGACAAAAATCATTCGCAATAGAAAATAGAAATGAAAACTTTGCCTTTGTTTTCATGTTAAATACCTGAATTCAATAATGATGTTTAGAATAATTTTAAATAACCTTGTGTTGATAGTTCGGGTAGCAATCGTGGCGTGTAATCTTAAATTTGCGACCGATTTAAAAAAACAAGACAAAACAATATGAACTGGTTAACTAAAATGTTTACTTCATCCATTGGACAAAAATTGCTGGTAGCCATTACCGGTTTGTTCCTATGTACCTTTCTGATTGTACACGTAAGCGGAAACTTACAACTTTTCAAGAATGACAATGGAATGTCGTTCAATCTTTATTCGGTATTTATGACCACTAATCCATTAATCAAAACAGTATCCTACATTCTGTATGTAAGTATCTTGTTTCACGCATTTAAAGGATTGCACCTGGCATATAAAAATACACAAGCTCGCCCTGCAACATACAATATGGTAAATGGGAAAGCGAACAGCCATTGGACTAGCCGCAGTATGGGGGTTTTGGGAACCATCATACTGGTCTTCATTGTGGTGCACATGTCAAACTTTTGGTTTGAGTACAAGTTTGGAGAAGTGCCATACATTCAATACGCAGAAAATATTAGAACGGGAGAGGTTACGGTAGCAGATTACCAGCCTATACATGATAAAATGGAAGAATGGGTTGATGGGGATATCAAATACATCGTTGTAAAAGATATTTACCAAATTGTAGCAACAAGTTTTAAGAATCCATTTGTCACCCTTCTGTACGTTATATCGATGGGAGCTCTTGGCTTTCACTTGCTACATGGTTTCAAAAGCGGTTTCCAAACGCTAGGCATTAACCATAAAAAATACAACCAGGCAATTGCATTTTTAAGCACTTGGGTATTTGCAATCATTATCCCTTTGATGTTTGCGGCTATGCCATTGTACTTCTTTTTCAAATAAGCATTAATTCAAATCAGAATGACAATATCAACAAAATTAGATTCGAAAATTCCTGAAGGAGCGTTGGAACAGAAATGGACCAAGTATCGCTCAACTGTGCCATTGGTAAATCCTGCCAATAAGCGTAACCTGGAAATAATCATTGTAGGTTCCGGACTTGCAGGTGCATCTGCAGCGTCATCATTGGCAGAACTTGGATATAAGGTAAAAGTATTTTGCTTTCAAGATTCGCCACGCAGGGCACATAGTATTGCTGCTCAGGGTGGAATCAATGCCGCAAAGAATTACCAAAATGATGGAGATTCAACGTACAGGTTATTTTACGATACCATAAAAGGTGGCGATTACCGTGCCCGCGAAGCAAATGTATATCGCTTGGCAGAAGTGAGTGCAAGCATCATTGACCAATGTGTTGCGCAGGGAGTTCCATTTGCCCGCGAATACGGTGGCATGTTGTCAAACCGTTCATTCGGTGGAACCCAAGTACAACGTACGTTTTATGCAGCAGGTCAAACCGGTCAGCAATTATTGCTAGGAGCCTATTCAGCACTTGAGCGTCAGGTTGGGTTAGGTGCAGTAAAAATGTATACACGTCATGAGATGCTTGATGTAGTTACTGTTGATGGCAAATGTCAGGGTATCATCGCAAGAGACCTTGTTAGCGGTAAGCTTGAACGCCATTCAGGAAATGCTGTTTTGCTTTGTACAGGAGGATATGGAAACGTATTTTACTTATCTACAAATGCAATGGGTTCTAATGTAACAGCTGCTTGGAAAGCACATAAGAAAGGAGCATTTTTTGGCAATCCATGTTTTACACAAATTCACCCAACTTGTATTCCGGTTTCAGGCGATCACCAATCAAAACTTACCTTGATGTCGGAGTCGCTAAGAAATGACGGACGCATATGGGTTCCTAAAAAGAAAGAAGATGCTGAAGCATTGCGTTCAGGAAAATTAAACCCTACCCAAATTGCTGAAGACGATCGTGATTATTTTTTAGAAAGAAGGTATCCTGCATTTGGAAATTTGGTTCCACGTGATGTGGCATCAAGGGCAGCAAAAGAGCGTTGTGATGCTGGATTTGGTGTAAATGCAACAGGTGAGGCCGTATACCTAGACTTTGCTTTTAACATGAAGTATAAGTATGGTAAAATTGAAGCAACCAAGAAGAATATTGATAATCCAACCGAAGCACAATTGCAAGCATGGGGAAAAGAGGTTGTAAAAGAGAAATACGGAAACTTGTTTGACATGTATAAGCAAATTACCGGAGTTGATCCATACGAAAATCCAATGATGATTTACCCTGCAGTGCATTATACTATGGGTGGTTTATGGGTTGATTATAACTTAATGACTACCGTTCCTGGATTGTATGCTTTGGGTGAAGCCAACTTCTCTGATCATGGAGCAAACAGACTTGGAGCATCAGCATTGATGCAAGGACTTGCCGATGGATATTTTGTAATACCCTACACAATTGGTTCTTATTTGAGCAAAGAAATCAGCAGCAAACCATTGTCAACTGATCACCCAGCATTTGTTGAAGCAGAGAATAACTCACGTGCAACTTTAGAAAGATTGAAAACCATCAATGGAACTAAACCTGTTGATTATTTCCATAAGAGATTAGGGAAGATTATGTGGGATAAATGTGGTATGGCTAGAAGTGCAAAAGGACTACAATCAGCCATTGATGAGATTCGAGCATTACAAGTTGAGTTTTGGAAAGATGTAAAAATACCTGGCGAGTTAAACGAGTTGAACCCAGAACTAGAAAAAGCAGGACGCGTTGCTGATTTCTTAGAATTAGGTGAATTGATGTGTATTGATGCACTTAATAGAAATGAATCTTGCGGTGGACACTTTAGAGAAGAGTACCAAACAGAGGAAGGGGAAGCATTAAGAGATGACGAAAACTTCAATTATGTGAGTGCATGGGAATTTAAAAGTGCAAACAATTGGGATTTGCAAAAAGAAGAACTCAAGTTTGAAAACATCAAAATTGCACAACGTAGTTACAAATAATTCAAACGATAAATAATCAAGTTAACAATACGAACATGAGTGGAAATATGAAAATCACACTTAAAGTGTGGAGACAAAAAAATAACGATGATAGAGGCCGCTTTGATACATATCAATTAAATACAGTTTCTCCTGATATGTCATTTCTTGAGATGTTTGATGTTCTCAATAATCAATTAATCATCGAGGGAAAAGACCCAGTTGCTTTTGATCATGATTGCCGTGAGGGAATTTGTGGAATGTGCAGCATGTACATAAACGGTAGGCCACATGGTCCATTAAGAGGGGTAACCACTTGTCAATTGCATATGCGTTCTTTTAAAGATGGCGATACCATTGTAGTTGAGCCATGGAGAGCTAAAGCTTTCCCTGTATTGAAAGACCTTACTGTAAATAGAAGTGCATTTGATAGAATTGTAGCTTCTGGAGGATTTATTTCTGTTAATACAGGTAACGCTCAAGATGCAAATGCCATTCCGGTTCCAAAAGATGATGCAGATGCTTCGTTTGCAGCAGCTTCGTGTATTGGATGCGGTGCTTGTGTAGCAGCTTGTAAAAATGCTTCCGCCATGCTTTTTGTTTCGGCAAAAGTATCTCAGTTTGCGTTATTGCCACAAGGACAACCCGAACGTAATGAACGTGTATTGAATATGGTAGCGCAAATGGATGCCGAAGGATTTGGCTCTTGCACCAATACAGGTGCTTGTGAAGCAGAATGTCCTAAAGGTATTTCCCTTTCAAACATTGCCCGTATGAATAGGGATTATTTGGTAGCCCAACTATCATCTTAACATGATTATAACAAGATAATTGTAAGAATCCCGTTTCTTTTATCAGAAACGGGATTTTTTATTGGCATTCACACCCATTTTTTAGTTATTTGAAACATATTTGACGAACTTACACCCTTGAATATTTTATTTCGATACACACCCATTCTATTTTGTCTGCTTCAGGCAGTGGTAACTTATGCTACACACTACCGAGCAGGGGAGATAACCTACAAAAGATTAAGTGGCAGGTTGTATGAAGTTACTGTACATACCTACACCGACCCAACAAGTGATGCGAATCCCAACACACAATCCATAGAAATTAATTGGGGCGATTCAAAAACACAAAAATTACAACGCACGCAATTAACTCCTATAAACAGCACCATTCAGCGCAACGTATATGTTGCTACACACGATTACCAAACAGATGGAACTTTTCGTGTGAGCATAACTGATCCAAATCGCGTAGATAATATTTTAAATATCAACAGAGGGTTTACTGAACAACTGCCATTTTATGTTGAAGCAGTTATTTTTATTAATAATTCCATACAAAGCAATAATTCACCAACACTGCTCAATCCCCCAATAGATGATGGTTGCCTTGGATTCTTGTACGTTCACAATCCCGGTGCATTTGATTCCGATGGAGACTCGCTTATATACAGAATTATTCCGCCCAAAATAGCAGCAGGACAGGATGTACCACTATATGTTGATCCATTTAATTCGGATAGTTTTGCATTAGATCCCATAAAAGGCACCGTATATTGGGCCAATCCAACTACTGCTGGATACTACAATATTGCCATACAAATCATTGAACTTCGAAATGGGTTTCCGGTAGGCTCTGTAACTCGTGATATGCAGATTCGGATTGTTGATTGCCCAAACACACCACCTACAATTGCACCCATGCCAAATGGTTGCGTTAAGGTTGGGAATAATTATACGTATACCGTAAGTGCATCAGATATAAACAGTAGCCAAGTCATTACGTTGGTTCCAATAGGTGGGCCTTTTATTCAAACTCCGGGAAGAGCCACACAAACACCAGATACGGGTATTGGAAGCGGAACAGTGAATGTACAATTTAATTGGCGACCAGAGTGCTTTAATATTCGCAATCAATCATACTTTATTCAATTTAAAGCAAGTGACAATTTTGCTCCAAGAGGCACTTTTACAGATGGTTTTTTTCTAAAAGTAAATGGCCCTGAACCCAAAAATGTGGAAGTAAAACAAGTACAACGCAATACTTTGCGGGTTGCATGGTCGCCTGACGAATGTGGATTGGCTACAAAATACAAAGTATATAAACGTGTGGATAGTTCCTATTGGACACCCGGGCCATGCGAAACCGATGTGCCTGCATCAACTGGTTTTGTATTGCTTAAAGAAATTGATATCCTGGCCAATCCAAACGATACGTTTTTAATTGATGATAATTTTGGAAAAGGCTTATCGCCTTTGGTAAACTATTGTTATAGGATAGTTTCTGTATTTCCTGCCAGAAGTGCACTAGGACAAGTAATTGGTGGGCGAGTTGACCCCAGTTATGCTTCAACTGAAGTGTGTGGAACGCTCAAAAGAAGTAAACCAATCATCACCAAGGTAAGTGTGGAAAGAACTGATATTGCAAATGGATTGATGCGTGTATCCTATCTTAGGCCGGATACGCTTGATACGGCATTTTATAAAAGTCCTTACCGAATTACCCTTAAACGAAAAGCACCTGGTGATGTAAACTATGTTCAGCTGTCTACGTATACATTTAATTCTTTTGAAGAAATCGTTGACTCATTTTGGCTTGATAGCAATATCAACACAACAGAGATGCAGTATGTGTATCAGATTGACTTCTACAGCGACATAAACACCACCGAAAAATTTGTAGACGAAAGCAATTATGCATCAAGTGTCAGACTCAATATTTATTCATCAGATCGAAAAAATATTTTGTTTTGGAATGCTGATGTGCCTTGGGAGAATGACACTTTCCTCATACTCCGAAAAAATTTGGCATTGGTATTTGATACCATCGGTTTCAGTACCAATTTAATTTATACTGATACCGGTTTGATAAATGGAGAAACGTATTGTTATAAAATACTTTCGTTAGGAGCATACTCCTTGCTGCCAGTATTGATTTCAAACTATTCTCAGGAAATATGCGGAGTGCCTGTAGACACTATTGCACCATGCCCTCCGATACTTACTGTAACAACCCCTTGTAATTCGTTTGTTGATTTTACCAATAAATTGGAGTGGACGCCTAATGCCCTTTGTGGAAACGATGTTGTTTCTTATAAAATATATTATAAACCGTATAAGGAAAGTCCTTATACCCTCATTTCTACTGTGCCTGCAAATATTACAACATATGAGGATAATAGAAATGAACTGAGATTTTCTGTAGCAGGTTGTTATGCCGTAAATCCGGTAGACTCAAATGGAAACGAAGGTAAATTTACAAACGAAACCTGTGTGGATAATTGTCCTTACTACGTGTTGCCAAATGTATTTACACCTAACAATGACAAAAAAAATGACCTGTTTATACCGTTCGAGTATCGTTTCATTGATAAGATAGATATGCATATCTATAACCGTTGGGGTGGTTTGGTGTTTAAAACAGAAAATCCGGATGTGCTTTGGGATGGAACCGAGATGGCTTCAGGAAATACTGTTTCACCGGGTGTGTATTATTTCGTTTGTGAGGTATACGAAAGGTATTTAGATGGGGTTAAGAAACGTAAAATCAATGGAACAGTTCAAATCATACGCTGATGTTTACCGGAATAATTGAAACACTTGCAACGCTAATTCACATAGAAGAAATTGGTTCAAATAAAACTTTTACCTTCACAAGTTCTATTACTCATGAATTAAAAGTAGATCAAAGTGTAAGTCATAATGGAGTATGTCTTACAGTTGAACGCATTGATGGTGAAAAGTATTCACTTACCGCAATTGCCGAAACACTAAAAGTTACCAATTTGGGTAGCCTAGTTTTGGGCGACAAAGTAAATGTGGAGCGTTGCATGAAAGCCGATGGCAGGTATGATGGGCATTTGGTGCAAGGACATGTAGATACTGTTGCGACTTGTGTATCTTTAAATGATGTCAATGGCAGTTGGGATTATGCATTTAAATTAAATGATGCCTCTTATAAACATTTGATGGTTACTAAGGGTTCTATCTGCATCAATGGTGTAAGTCTTACTTTGGTAAATGCCGGTGAGGACGAATTTTCAGTATCAATTATACCATATACCTATGAGCATACAAATTTTCATTCCATTAAAGTTGGTACAAAAGTGAATATTGAATTTGATATTCTTGGAAAATATATCCAACGCTACTTAAGAAAATCTTGAAATAAGATTATTAAAATTGTTAAAATAAAGGTTAAAGTACCACCACAGATTTCGAAATTTTACGAGTAGACTTAGCGTTAGATACCATTAAATCTATAGTTCTCGAAAGTGATCCAGGCAAAGAAAGAATGATAAAACGCTCTGTTGAGGATTTTCCGCTTCCCAACATTTGTAAACCTGCTTGAGGCTGCCACAAATAGCTATCTACATTTTCACTGCATGCTGCAGACAATATAATTGTATCATTTACAATGTATGCAGTTTTATCAAAGTTAGCGCATGCCTCAATTTTCTTTCCACATGAACTTATAATTGCTAGTATTAGCAATAGTGCTGAAGAAAATAATAGGTGTTTCATTTTTTAAAATAAATGAATTATTCAGAAATATAAAAATATTTAAGTAATGCCACAAGTATTACAAATGGGTAATTTAATTTGACTTATAAGAAAGAATATAACTGTATTTGAATTCGAGGTCCAGTTTTGAGTAAATCGTAAAGAGAATTAGTATTTGAAGCATAAATATTTTTACTATATAGCATGAAATTTCGATAGAAAAAACTGTACCCAAAGAACCTTACCAAATGCTGCTCCGAGAAAACGTATTTATTTTTTCTAAAGTTATAATCTTTTTCAAAGTTCTCTATGCTTGAGCCGCCATGTATGAACAAAGAATTAAATTCATTTCTAATAAAAAAAATATACCTCAACTAAAAGTTTAATACAAGAGCATTAAAAAACTGGTACCAAAGATTGGTTACCGGCACCACAGGCTGCACTTCGTACATGGTGCGTAAATTTACTCTATATTCTAAATTCTTTGTGATTCTGAAGCTGCATAGAGCGTGCATACCATAGCGAGTTCTGAATAGGGTAGGGTCAGGCCTGAAATTGAGGTAAGCACCAATATCTAATTTTACTCTTGAGTTGATTTCATGATCGTAGCTTATATAGCCATTCAATCGTAGGTTATATACATCTACCGGTGTGGTATTTGTAATGGTTTCGAGAGTTTTATCAGGGACAGCTGTAAAATTCCATTTTTCATATTCCATAATGCCACCTGCAGCAAAAGCCAAGGTGATTTTCTCATCACGATAGAATCGATATCGGGCATTGCATGTTGCAGCTACTTTATGCTCGAGTCCTCTCGCCTCCCTCCATTGGTATTGCAGCATGTATTCTGGATACACCTGTCTGTTAATTTTTGGCCTAAACCTTGCAAATACGTATCCACCGCTCACAATAGTTTCATCACCATTCAGTAGCAAACTAAAATTTTCTGCAATGGTGAAAATATTATTATTTATAAATCGATGTGCAAATTCAGAACTTAAAGCAAATTGATTAACTACTACTTTTTGAGTTTGTGAACTGAAACTACCAGAAATGACTCCGGCATTTTTTCTATTGGTATCAATTGGAATCATGACAAATGATTCAGGGAAAATAAATTGTGCACTAACCCTGGCAGACCAATAACAAAATAAAATTAGTAATAATAACCATTTACACATGTCTGCAAATGTCTTTGTGTGTATGATATAGAAGTCAAAATGATGTAAACACGTGCACAATAAGTTACAAAAATGTATACAGTCTGAAGTTTTAATAAACTATTATTGATGTCTTATTAGCTACAATATTTATGAACCGAAAAGAGCATGACTTTCTTGGAGAATTGGAAATACCTAACGAGTTTTACTATGGTATCCAAACATTTAGGGCAAAAGAGAATTTTCATATTACCTCGATACCTATCTCAACAGAGCCTTTATTGATACAAGCATTTGGCTATGTAAAAAAGGCTGCTGCTTTAGCCAATCGGGATTGTGGGGTGTTGGACAATAAAGTTACAGAAGCCATTTGTTTTGGCTGTGACCAATTGATAGCCGGAAAATATACCGACCAGTTTGTAAGTGATTTAATTCAAGGCGGTGCCGGAACTTCATGCAACATGAATGCAAACGAAGTGATTGCCAATCTTGCATTGGAATACCTTGGGCACAAAAAAGGGGAATATGATTTTGTGCATCCGAATAACCATGTCAACTGTTCACAATCTACCAATGATGCCTATCCAACTGCTTTTCGCATGGCGCTATTTAGTAAAATTGGTATCTATCTCAACATATTAAAACGTTTGCAAATAGCTTTTGCTGAAAAAGGAAAGGAGTTTAATACTGTTTTGAAAATGGGTAGAACCCAATTGCAGGATGCTGTGCCAATGACATTGGGACAAGAGTTTAGGGCATTTGCCACTACAATAGAAGAAGACATCAATAGGTTGGAAGAAGCACGCAATTTGATATTGGAAGTAAATATGGGTGCTACAGCCATTGGAACCAGAGTAAATGCTCCTGATGGATATGCGGAGTTATGTGTAAAATATTTAAATGAACTATCGGGTATTCAGGTTACGTTGGCTCCAGATTTAATTGAAGCGACAGGTGATACAGGTGCATACGTTCAAATTATGGGTACGCTAAAACGCAATGCCATTAAACTGTCTAAAATTTGCAATGACTTAAGGCTATTAAGCTCTGGCCCTCGCACCGGATTCAATGAAATTAACCTCCCTCCAAGGCAGCCCGGATCATCAATAATGCCAGGTAAAGTAAATCCAGTGATACCTGAAGTTGTTAACCAAACTTGCTATTACGTTATTGGCCAAGACCTAACCGTAACAATGGCTGCAGAAGCAGGACAGCTTCAACTTAATGTTATGGAGCCCGTGATTGCATTTTCTTTATTCACTTCATTACAATATTTGGGCAATGCTATTGACACGCTAACGGAAAAATGCGTAAAAGGAATTACCGCTAATGCAGAACATACGAGAAATATGGTGATGAATAGTATCGGAATTGTTACCCAACTAAATCCGATACTTGGTTACGAACCTTGCGCTATTGTTGCACGTGAAGCATTAGAAACAGGAAAAAGTGTTTATGAAATCGTAGTAAATGAAAAAAAGCTTATAAGCCATGAAAAATGGGAAGAAATATTTTCTATCGAAAATCTTATTCATCCAAAGTTTATAAATAAGTAAATTTGCCACATAATATATCACAAATGCAAAACAACGACAACCCAAACAATCAAATCAATATCGAGCTTTCTGAAGAAATTGCCGAAGGCACGTATTCAAATTTAGCCATCATTACCCATTCAAACTCGGAATTTGTGGTGGATTTTATTCGTGTAATGCCTGGTGTGCCAAAAGCGAAAGTAAAATCACGTATTGTGCTCACTCCCGAACATGCCAAACGCTTATTTCTTGCAATGGGAGACAATATTAGAAAATACGAAGAGTTGAATGGAACCATCACCATCAATGAACAAGGTCCTCCCATTCCTATGAATTTTGGCGGACCAACTGGTGTGGCTTAGCACTTGTTTGTCATGTGTTGCAATGAAATTCTTTACTGTGAATAATTTACATTGAGCAAAACTGCGAAAAATTTATCTTTGCCCCAATTTATACAACATTGAACAAACTCATTCATAAATTCCCCGCAACCCTTGTTTTGGCTGACGGAACTGTTTTTAAAGGTACTTCAATTGGAAAAATAGGTACCACCACCGGTGAAATTTGTTTCAACACCGGTATGACAGGTTATCAGGAGGTGTTTACAGACCCTTCTTATTTCGGACAGATATTGGTTGAAACCAATGTGCACATCGGCAATTACGGAATCCATACAGACGAAGTCGAATCTGATGATATCAAAATAGCAGGCTTGGTTTGTAAGCAATTTAATATTCCCTTTTCCCGCAAACAGTCTGCAACAAATATCCAAGAATATTTTGCAGTAAATAACCTAGTTGGTATTGCAGATGTTGATACCCGTGAAATTGTAAGACATGTGCGTGACAAAGGTGCAATGAATTGTATAATTTCTTCCGAAGAGAAAACGGTTGAAGAGTTATTAGCCGAACTAAATAATGTTCCCTCAATGGCTGGGCTCGAGTTGTCTTCTAAAGTTTCAACAGACAAAACGTACTATTTTGGAAATCCTGATGCTGCCAAGAAAGTTGCTGTACTTGATTTGGGAGTAAAGAAAAATATTTTACGCAGTTTGGCTGAGCGCGATTGTTATTTAGCAGTGTTTAACGGCAAAACTACATTTGAAGAAATGATGAAGTTTAAACCGGACGGTTTCATGATTTCCAACGGGCCCGGTGATCCGGCCACGATGCACTATGCAGTAGAAACCGTAAAGCAAATTTTGAATCACAATGTGCCACTTTTTGGCATTTGCCTTGGCCATCAAATATTGGCAGAAGCCAACGGAATTTCAACATTTAAAATGCACAACGGCCACCGCGGATTAAATCATCCGGTGAAAAATATCATCACAGGTCATTGCGAGATTACCTCACAAAATCATGGGTTTTCGGTAAAGTCAGAAGATGTGCACAACTGCAAAGAAGTAGAAGTAACACATATAAATTTGAATGACGATACCATCGAAGGAATTCGGATGAAAGACAAAAAGGCGTTTTCGGTACAATACCATCCCGAAGCAGCTCCTGGCCCACATGATAGCCGCTATTTATTTGACGACTTTTTAAAACTGATGAGCTAATTCAACTATTCTAACATTCTTACATTCACACATTCAAAATTATAAAACATGAGCCAAATTATAGATATCAGAGCAAGACAAATTCTTGATTCACGCGGCAATCCAACAGTAGAAGCAGAAGTATACACCGAATATGGAGTAATGGGCAGAGCTGCCGTTCCTTCAGGCGCATCAACCGGTGCTCATGAAGCCGTAGAATTGCGTGATGGAGATAAGAAAGTATACCTAGGAAAAGGTGTATTGAAAGCTGTAGAAAATATCAATAAGGATATTGCAGATAGGTTGATTGGCATGGATGTGTTTGAACAGAATGAAATTGACCGCGTAATGCTCAAGCTTGATGATACCGAGAACAAATCTAAATTAGGTGCCAATGCCATACTTGCTGTTTCACTTGCGTGTGCAAAAGCCGCAGCAATTGAAGCAGAAATGCCTTTGTATCGTTATATCGGTGGAGTTAGCGCAAATACCCTACCTATCCCATTAATGAATATTTTGAATGGTGGTTCCCATGCCGACAACTCAATAGACTTTCAGGAATTTATGGTTGTGCCCGTGCATGCCGATTCATTTGCCGAGGCATTGCAAATGGGTACAGAAGTATTTCATCACCTGAAAGCGGTTCTAAAGAAAAAGGGATACAGTACCAATGTGGGTGACGAAGGAGGCTTTGCGCCAAACATTCCATCAAATGAGGAAGCCATAGAAACGGTATTAAAAGCAATTGAAGAAGCCGGATACAAACCAGGTAAAGATATTTTCATTGCCATGGATGCAGCTACAACTGAATTCTATGATGAGAAAACAGGATTATACACCTTCAAAAAATCAGACAAACGTGAAATGGATGCTGCGGGTATGGTAGCCTATTGGAAAGAATGGACCGAAAAGTATCCGATTATTTCCATAGAAGATGGCATGGCAGAGGATGATTGGAAAGGTTGGGCTGAATTGACTAAAGTGTTGGGTGATAAAGTACAGTTGGTAGGTGATGATTTGTTTGTAACCAATACCAAACGTTTGCAAAAAGGAATTGACAAAGGGGTTGCCAACTCCATTTTGGTAAAAGTTAATCAGATAGGGTCGCTCACAGAAACGATTGAGGCTGTAAATCTGGCTACACGAAATTCATATACCAATATCATGAGCCATAGAAGCGGTGAGACAGAAGATACAACTATTGCAGACCTTGCCGTAGCACTTAACAGCGGGCAAATAAAAACTGGTTCGGCAAGCCGCACCGATAGAATTGCCAAATACAACCAACTGTTGCGCATTGAAGAAGAGTTAGGAAAAAATGCCTACTATCCGGGTAAGGATTTTAAATTTTTGTAAGTCTAAAATATAAAAAGTATCAAAAGCCGATTCCACTAAGAATCGGCTTTTTTTTATTTTAATGTGTCGAATAGAAATTTGTGTTTTGTATTTAGCTCATTTCTACTTAAGGGTGCAAAACTTTGCGGTGAATATACCCATCAATTTTAACATCTTTGCCATATGCGCAAAGGCATTAAATGGCTTACGAATAAATACATGATTGCAACTGCAATATTTATGCTGTTATTGTTATTTGCCGATAAAGGAAATGTATTTGATCAATATAAACTTTACATCAAGTACAGTAAAGTGAAAGCGGAGAATGCTTACTACCAAACTCAGATTGAAAAAGCCAGAAAAGATTACGATGAATTATTTACCAATGACCGTAACCTCGAAAAATTTGCACGCGAAAAATACCTGATGAAACGTGATGATGAAGATGTATTTGTAATTGAAATGGAAGAATGATACTCATTGCAGATAGCGGTTCTACAAAAACAGATTGGGCGTTACTAACGTCACAAGATACTTCGTATAAACTTATTCATACGCAAGGGTATAACCCGTATATTGTTAATTCAAACGATATAAAAAAATCGATAAGAGAAGAATTGTTGCCAAACATTCTCCAACCCGAAGCAGTTGAAGCAATTTATTTTTATGGGGCCGGTTGTTCAACACCTGAAAAACAATTGATTGTAGACATTGCCTTACGTACCGTTTTCCCAAAAATAACTACAGTCTTAGTTACCCATGATTTATTGGGAAGCGCCCGTGCATTACTTGGAGATAATCCCGGATTTGCAGCCATTTTAGGTACAGGAACAAATACGTGTGTTTATGATGGCACAAGCTGTGTGCACAATATTGATTCACTGGGTTATTTATTGGGAGATGAAGGCAGCGGATCCTATATAGGAAAAAGATTTTTAAGGGATTTCTTAAGAGGAACAATGCCTGACGAGGTCTCAAAAGCATTTGTACAACATTTTAATATTGTATCTTCAAAAGAACTACTTTCGGCTATTTACGCTTCCCCAATTGCAAACAGATACCTTGCAAGTTTTGCGTCATTTGGCAGTGTATTGCCTTCAAATGCTTATGTACAACATGCCATTACTGAGTGTTTCGAAGATTTCTTTAATCGGATTGTTACGTTGTATCCTGATTATGCTTCACATAGCTTTAATTGTGTGGGAAGCATAGCAATAAATTATAAAGAAATTTTAGAAGGGGTTGCAGGTAAATTTGGTATGCGGATAGGGAAACTTATTCAGTCGCCCATTCATGAATTGGTAACATATCACCAATCAAAGGTGTGATTGTTTAAAGAGGTATTATTGAAATATTCAAAGTCCGATTTTCTTAGCCTCATTCCAGTAAACATCCATTTCATCAAGTGTCATATCTTTCAGCTGCTGTTGGTTTGATTTTGCTTGCTCCTCAATGTACTGAAAACGACTTAGAAATTTGTGATTGGTTTTTTCCAATGCATCATCCGGATTAATATTGTGTTTACGTGCAAGATTGACCAATGCAAATAGAAAGTCTCCTAATTCGTTTTCTATCTTTTTGTCGTTATTGGGTTGGTTAAATTCTTCTTTAAGTTCGGCAAGTTCCTCGTCTACTTTGTTCCAAACTTCTTTGGCTGTTGGCCAATCAAATCCTACTTGAGCGGCTTTCTCCTGCATGCGTAATGCTTTTACCAAACTTGGTGTGCCTTTTGCAACTCCGCTTAATACGCTTTTATTCCCTTCCTTGAGTTTTATCTGCTCCCAGTTTTCTTTTACCTGATCTGCATTTTCAACAGTTACATCTCCGTAAATATGAGGATGTCTCACAATCAGTTTTTCACAAAGGGTATGGCAAACATCGGCAATGTCAAAGTGGTTATGCTCATTGGCAATGCGTGCGTAAAAAACAATATGAAGCAATACATCACCCAATTCTTTTTGAATTTCTTTTACATCGTTTTTCAAAATGGCATCGCTCAATTCATAAGTTTCTTCAATCGTTAAATGCCGCAAACTTTCGTTTGTTTGTTTCATATCCCACGGACACTTTTCTCGTAGTTCGTCCATAATATCGAGCAGCCTTCCAAAGGCTTCCATTTGTTGTTTTCTTGTGTGTTGAGGCATCGTATGTAAAATATGAATGCAGATTTACTAATTTAAATGTTATTAACCGAGCAATAGAAAGATGTTTTATAATTTGTATCGGTACGCTTTGAGCGCTTTTGCTTTCCATGCAGTAATTGATACAATTCCCAATGTCATGCATGCACCAAAAACAACAGAGGGCACAGTTCCCAATATCCTTGCCGCCAGTCCCGATTCAAATGCTCCGATCTCATTGGATGAGCCTATAAACATGGTGTTTACTGCCGAAACCCTTCCCCGCATATGGTCAGGTGTTTGCAGCTGTAAAATGTTGGATCGTATTACCACACTCACACTATCAAAGGCACCACTAAAAAATAAGGCAATCATTGATAGCCAAAATAATTGCGATAAACCGAAAACCAAAATGCACACGCCAAAAGCACCCACACACCAAAGCAATACTTTTCCAGGATGTGAAATGGGTTTTGATAAGGAGAGTGCAATCATGGTAATACTTGCACCTAAAGAAGGCGCAGCCCTTAGAAAACCCAAACCTTCAGCACCTACGTTCAATATTTCATCAGCAAATACAGGAAGTAGAGCCACTGCACCACCAAATAAAACGGCAAACAAATCGAGTGAAATGGCATTTAGCATTACTTTTTCATTCCATACAAATCGAATACCTTCCATCAGTCGATGCCTAATGGTTTCTTTTTTGGTATCAACAGGTATAGCTTTGGGTTTGATGCCAAATAAACATGCGACAGCAATAACCGTTAAAGCAACTACAACTGTGAAAGAACGGGTAATACCAATCCACGCAAAAAGCAAACCGCCTAATGCTGGCCCAACAATGGCAGCAATTTGCCAACTTGAACTGTTGAGTGTGGATGCTATGGCTAAATCATCTCGTTTTACAAGTTGCGATAAAAAAGCAAATCCGGTTGGAGCATAAAATCCCCTAGCGAACCCATGGATAAAAATATAAAAATACATCGCCTTTACTGCCCACTTGGGTCCTAATCCAATAACAATATCATCTAAGTTTACAAATAATAAACCCAACGAACAAAATAGCATTACTGCGACCGACCTGATAAGTATCATCCTGCGGCTTTTAATATCAGCTATGTGACCTGCATATAAGGCAACACTTAATGCCGGTATTGCTTCGGCCAAACCAATGAGTCCCAAAGAGAATGGATCCTTAGTGAGTCGGTATATTTGCCAACCCACAATAACGGCTTGCATTTGCAAAGCTATAGTCAAGCTAAAGCGTGTAAGCAATAGATAACGAAATTCTTTGTTTCGAAGTAATTCGGCTGCCTTCATCTAAGAATATATTCCTGATAAAATAATTGTTCATAAGCTCGGGCCTGTTGAACCATATTTTCATAAACACTGTCTTTATTGAAAATGGTTTGTTTCATAATATGGTCGTATACCAAAGTTCCTTTTGGAGTTACAAGACCAATGCCATCATCGTAGGTATAGGTTGCAAATCCATTGTTTACGGTGTCTAAAAAATTCCTGCCCCAATTAAATGGGTTATTTATTTTACATAACTGCAGAAGGGTAGGAGCAATATCGGTCTGTTGGGCAATATTACGAATGGTTTTTCTATGCCATTCATTTTTTAATGCGCCTCCAGTAATTATAAAAGGGATGTGAAATTTTTCGGGACGAAATGCTGGATGATTTTTAGGAAGGTGATGGCCATGATCGGATATTATAATAATGAGTGTGTTATTATACCATTCTTGTTGCTTGGCATCTTGTAGAAATTTACCCAATGCTTCATCCGAAAAATGAACCGCATTGCGATAACGATCTGATTCATCAGTGCCTTTAAAAGTACTTTCATGTGGTACTTGATATGGTTCATGGCTGCTTAGGGTAAGTACAGTTGTAAAAAATGGCTGAGGATAAGTTGGAATATCTTTTGATAATTTTTGAAAAAGCTCATTGTCATGTACACCCCAGCTTTCCGGTGCAATCATTTTATCAAAATCGTGGATTTCGGTAATATGGTCGTATCCTGAGTTGATGAGATAAGCTTTCATATTGGCAAAATCGGCCTCACCTCCATAGAAAAAATGTGTGTAGTAGTTTTTCGTTTTTAATGATGAAGCCAGAGAAGGTAAGTTATTAAATTTATGTATTCGGTTGATGATGGAGCTTTTGGGCAAAGCAGGTTGCCCACTAAGTATGGCACCTAACCCTTTGTCGGTTCGGTTTCCATTGGCATAAAAATTAGTAAACAATAAGCTGTGTTTAAGCCATGATTGCGTGTAAGGAGTGATTCCTTTTTCGCCATCGGTTGTCTCAACAACGTCTGCACTCCAACCTTCAAGTATGACAAGTAAAATGTTTGGATTTTCTTTATTAAGTATATCTATTGGTTTTCCTTTCGTTTCAAACAATTCTGTTATGTATTGTTTTGCTTCTTCATCAGAGATAAATGAATAAGGATTTGTATTTTCTGGACTTCCTCCATCAACCAAGCCTGATAATAAATTCCAAGTTGTATTGAGTGCCGTATGGTTGGCAAACATATTTGAACTAAAGTAGGCCGCACTTTGGTTGATTGGAGCCATGCCCCAACTGCCACGTATACACAAAAACAACAAGCCAAGTAGTAAAGGGGTAGCCCATAGTTGATTAAGCCACTTTATGTGAACTGCAATAGGATATAATTTTTGAAGGGTATATTTGAATAAAAATCTTATTGACAGTAAAATAAACAGTGTACATATGATAAGATTTATAAATGGAATAGAACCTGAAAAGGCAAGGAGTTCTTTTGGGTATTTTGCAAATGATGAGGCATATAAATTTAATTTTTGTTGCCAAAAGTGATACAATACGGAATCAATAATGCCTATTAAAATTATACAGGTAAGTATGAGGTAATGGTAAAATACCAGTATCTTATCTAACCGTTTGTTTTCCGAAAGCCATTGCGATAGCATAAAAAATATAAACGGAATAACCATGATATATCCTGTCATGGATAAATCAAGTCTTATTCCATATATACAAGCTTGTATTAAGTTTAACCATCCTGCATTATTTGCTAGATTGGTATTCATCAATATAAAACCTATGCGGATAACCTGAAATGCCAGCAAGTAGAAAAGCATTGTCTTTAGTAGAAATGATATTGAAGGCAGGATTCTACGCATGTTACTTGATTCCTCTTTTATTTAATGCCCTTTGGTACTTGTTTGCATTAATTTGGTGTGCCGCAAAATTTGTGGCAAAGCTATGATAACCCGAAAAGTCATCTTTGGCACAGAAATAATAAAACTGATGGCGTTGCATATTTAATACTGCGTCAATTACACGTGTACCGGGAATACAAATGGGGCCCGGAGGTAGACCTTTGTTTTTATATGTATTATAAGGTGAATTTATTTTGAGCATTTCTCCCGAGACCCTTCTTATACTTTTGTCATTCATGGCATATATAATCGTAGGGTCGGCTTGTAGTAGCATACCCTTTTGAATGCGATTATAATAGACACCGGCAACCACCGGCATTTCATCATATTTGTTCGTTTCTTTTTGTACAATACTTGCCAAGGTCATTACTTCACCGGGAGTTAGGTTAAGAGCAGCACAATTATTCATTCTGGTTTCGTTCCAAAAGTTGCGATACTCCCTAGTCATTCTTGCGGTTAGTTCATGTGCATCCATATTCCAATAAAAATTATAGGTATTGGGAATAAAAATACAAATTGCTTGTGCCGGAGTAAGGCCTAATGAATCAACAAAGGTTGCATCGGTAAGAATGGTATGCAATTCTGCACTATCAGCCTCTAATTGCCTCGACCAAAATCCACTTACATCAGCAATACGCTCAGCATAATTAAAAGTGATATCAAAAGCGTGTTGCCTGCCACTTACCAACAAGCGCATAATTTGCAAGTTACTCATTTCTGCATCCAATTGATATTTTCCCGGCTTCACCATATTGGAATATCCCAATACATTGATGATACGTGCCAATGCATCTGTATTTTTTAATATACCTGTTTCTTTGATGCGTTCAAAATTCTCATTAAAGTCTAAATCAGTGTAAATATAAATGAATAGAGGTTTTTCTGTTTTAGTATTTACATTGGTTGCAAACACGTCCTCATAGATCTTTATGCCTGCGCTCAATATCATGATTATAAAGATGGCGAGTATGATATATAAAATTTCGCGCGAACGTTTAGTCTTTTTAGCCATGCGTTAGCTTTTGGTATTAAGTGCCTGAATGCGTTTGCTGATTTTGGCCAACTCGGTAAGATTACCGGTTGTGGTATAAAATGAGGCCATATTTGCCAACGCAGTTTTAGAGTCAGGGTCAAGCAAGAGTGCTTTGTTTAGGTATTGATAGGCAGTTTTCAAATCGTTTCGTTTGATATAGATATAACCGGCATTGCTCCAAGTTTCTGGTTGATTGCTGTATTTTTCTAGGGATATGTTAAACATTCTCAATGCTGCGTCAAGTTTGTTTTGAAGATAATAGTTCACTGCCAGTTTATTGATAAACTCATATTGGTCGGGCGAGAGCAACGTGCATCGCTGTAGCCATATTTCGGCCGGTGAGGTAAGATTTATTTGCTGATAAGATGCGCCAATGCGGTAAGCAAGCCAAGGGTCGTTGCACTTTACAGCCTGCAAGTCATTTGCAATTGCAGTTACACTTCTAAAATCATTTTTCAGGTAATACACATGTATCATCATGGCTTGAGAGCGCTTGTCATTTTTTATTCCTCTTAAAATAAGCAATGCTGAATCAAGAGAAATAGGCTCTCCTTCAAATTTCTCGTAATAATTAATAAAGGCTTGTGCCCTAGAAATATCATCCGGATGTGAATTGTTAATGCAATACAATCCTGCAAACTGTTTTAATTTGTTTTCGTCAGTTGTTTTTGAAGGAACTTTGATTTTGTGGTCATGAACGGTTACGTGTGGAATATCTATTGTGCCCGAACGCGGCATATGGCATCCCACACAATTATCGTTTGATTGATTGCGTAGTTGTTTTTCTTCTTTACATGCTGTCTGCATGTTATGACAGTTTCCACAAGCGGTATTAAAAATTTGTGTGCCTGTTTCTTTTACACTTACATGCGGATTATGGCAGGTAATGCAAGTGAGTTTACTTGTAGCTTGTTCTTTGGCTGATTTTAAAAAACAATCACTCAATTGTAACCGCTGTGCATGTGATGCCATGATAAATTCGTCTTCGGCTCCGGTGTATTTTGGCATAAATACATCTACATAATCAGAAAGGGTTTGTCCGGGACGAAATTGGGTAAATAATTTCCCTTGCTTCAACACTGCATTGCCTTGCAGGTGGCAGCGTTGGCATAAATCAATTTGACGTTCCCAGCTTAATTTAGCCGGGTTCACAATGGTATAATCAATTTGCGTGGCGGTATCAACCAATTTGCCGGCCAACTTTTCCTTCACATGTATTTCCCCCGGTCCATGACATCTTTCACAATCAATTCCGTTTGGAACACTCACAAACTTTTGGTCATTTGCCGGATTTACAACTGGCATAGCATTGTGGCAACTCATGCACTCAACATTGATGACACGGCTAAAACGTTTGTTTCTACCATCTTCAAATCCGGGTGGCAACTCCCATTTCTTTTCTTGTGCATACCATGTAAGAGGTAATTGACTAATGTACCCGTTGTTAAATTGCAAATGGGAATTGGTATGCTGACCAGATCCTACGATGAAATCAACGCGTTCTATTCTTTTATAAATGGTGTCTTTGCCATCAAGCCTAAATTCCATAATGAAAATGGAATCACCTTGGCTAAATGGTTTGTAATAAAAATTTAGCTTGGCATCATATACGATATGTTTGTCTCCGAATGCTGCTGATGAACGCTGCATAGTTGCGTGTCCAAAAGATTTTCCCATTCCGGTACGGATATAGGTATCATAAATATCACCGTGACATGACCTGCAGGTTTCAATCCCCACGTATTTTACTGAGTCCTGATGATTAAGATAAGGAGAGTTGTTTGATACGGTTGAGGCTTTGTTGCAAAATATATTGATAGAAGCAATGAATGTAGCCGATGCAATCAAACACAAGTATATAATCCGCTTTGGCTTCATGAATTAATTTTCGAACGCATCCCTCCAGGCCATCATCCCTCCAAGTAAATTTCTTACGTTGGTAAATCCACTGTCCATCATGTATAATTTGGCATTCCCACTTCTTGCACCCGAACGGCAGTGCACAATCACTTCTTCATTTTTTAAAGTATTTAGTTCAGATAATTTTTCAGGCAATGTTCCAAGCGGAATGAGTTGTGCACCTATATTAAATTCTTCAAATTCATGGGGCTCTCGCACATCAATGATGTGTAGTTTTTCACCATGGTCCATTCTTTCTTTTAGTTCTTGTACGGTAATGTCGCTCATAAGGTTATTGATTTATTGTTGAATAATGAGTTTTTCTGTGCTGCTATTTCCTGTTTCATCTGTTACCTGAATCAGGTACATTCCATTTGTCAGCAAAGGCAAGTGTACTTCTTTTTCAAGGTTGGATTGATGAAGAACTATTCTTCCTTGCAAGTCAAGAATACGAATATCAAGTTTGCCTATTTTACCCGGGGCATCAATACGCAATATGGTTGAAGCCGGATTGGGGTAGATCACTACTTGTAAGGTACCTTTTTGAATCTGGGTTTTAGCTTCAATTTCTTCACTGCCTACCGGAGGTGTTAGCCATTTGCCAACAATTGGACGCATCATGGGAGTGCCGCGTACCGAGGAATTACGCCAAAGGTCACGTATTTTATAAGCAAGATTTGGATTAACCGCTGTCGAACCATCAATCTCAAAATTCTCATCCCAACCTACATTTAAATTATATATCTGAGACTGTTCCCAACCAATATAAAATATTCCGGCAGGCAATAAAATGGGTTCGTCAAATTTAAAATAGTGGAAAGCATTATAATCGTAAAAGTATTGAGGTGCTTGTAAGGAGAATCTTTTTAAAACTGTTTCTCCTGTTCCGTTGCTGTTTGTTGCAATTGCTTGCCAAACCATTAAGTCAAATGTACGAAGAGAAACATCTTCAAAAGAACGGTTAAAGTGCATACTGATTCCAAATAGGGTATCCGGTTTGGCCAATTCATAACCCAATGCCACGCCACCGTAATCCAAGTCTATTCCATATCCACTTTCGGCACTGCCGTCATCGTATGCAAAAAAGTTGCTGAAATACGTTGGCACAACCACTACATCATTTGTAGGTATGTTATCTGTACTTCCAATAATTCCGGTGCGATAGTTGGTATTAAATTGAATGGTATCAGAAGTTGAAATACTGGGTAAATTTATAGATGTATTAAATGCTACACTGGTATCACTCAATGCAAGAAAATTTGGTATGAGGTTGGCAAAAGAATCCAATGTAAGGTTGTTGTTGTTTTTAATTACCCTGCTGTAAAGTATTGGTGTGTTCAGATTAAAATTATTACGAATAAACATCCTTTGGCTTGCTTTTGTAAACAGACTTGGATTCACAATATAATGAGCATAAGGCATGCTGCTGTATGGTTTGAGCAGTGATGTAGGTTTGGTTGTAATCGCAACATCTCGGTAAGCATCATTTCTGGTGCGACCTTTGTCAAATTGAATATAGTCAATATGCCAGTGATTGATATTGCCTGTACGGCTGCCAATATTCCTGAATAGAATTTGTACATCATCATGAAATAAGCTGCTGTCAAATAATACAATATCAATTCGGGTAAAGCGGTCTTTGTTTAATTTAACTGCGCTTGTGTTCCAAATGGTTACAAAAGATGCAGGGTTGCAAGGATTATTGCGGATATTGAGTATCAGTGAGTCATTGTTGTTTGGAGCTTCGCCCCAGCCTTTGGGTTGAATATAAAATGAAAGAATAACAGAATCAGAAAATCGCAATCCGGCTAAATTAAATGATCGCGACAGCAGACTATCACACAAGCCCCTGCCTACACCATAAGGAGTAGCATTGGCATCTAGTCCATCAAATGTTGCTACACCAATACTGGGCGGATTTTTTGCAAACTCTTTATTTACATAAGTTGAAGTACTCTTCCATTTTCGCTGATCGGGAATGATGTCTGATGATGAAAAATCTTCAAGAAAGGGAAGGTATATTTTTCCTGAAACCTGAATGCCTCCTAACAGCATTTGAATGGAGTCCGATGATGTATAGGTAACTTTTGAAATAAACCTGAACTGAAACTGTGCATGTTTAAACACTGTATTGTTGAGCTGAATGGCATTGTACACAAATGAGTCATTTATTGAACGACCTGATTGCCACATACGTTGCCAGTTTCCGGAAATCGTTTTGCCTTCCAAAATGATGGAGTCGGTATTGCGTGTGTTGGTTGTGCTGCTGTAGAAAAAACGCAGTAATACGGAATCAGTTGGCAAGAATGCTGTTAAATCAATTAAATGAGATTGCAGCGTATCCGAAAATCCGGTTTGTGCGCTTGCATTGTCATACACACCTCCGGTATCATTGAATGCATTAAACAATACAGCTTTTGTTGAATAAGGGCCATTCGCAAAAACATTTCCGGAAGCAACAGGCCAATTTTGAACAGAGGGTAACGCACCATTTGATGAACTCAGGAAATTTTCATTAAATGGAGTTGAAGCATATTTACCAAATGCTGTGCTGTGTAGCAAGAATGTTTCAATATTGCTCACCTGTTGTTTAGAAATAAGTACAAACCGAAACTGAATTTGCGCCAAGTCAAAGGAGTCAATCGGTACATTCAATGTGATTTCTCTAAATGTTTGGTTGCTTAGTGATGAGGTCCATTGTGTATGAAAGGTCCCATCGGCAAATCGCCATTGCAACAGCAATGAATCTGAATTGGTCCAGTTGCTGCCCGTTGAATACACAAACTGAAAATAATAGGCATCGCTGGATGGGGTAAGGGTGATTTTTTGTGAAGATAGAATATCGCAAGTATCGCTATTGCCGGGATTGGAAATATAAACGAATTCATCTTTGTCCAATGCATTAAATACTGCACACTGATTTGTGGTCAATACACCATTTGTAAGCCAGAGGGAATCTGCTAGGGTGCCGCGGTTAAATCGTCCGATATGCGGAAAAATACTTCCATTTTTTGAACGTATGGGATAAGATGAAACTGCTTTTTCAACTTGTAATGGATGCGGATTTTGATAATATGGAGTAAGTACTTCTTTGCCTTGTTGCGCAACCACAAGGTGAAAAGTGAAAAGTAACGGAATAATCAGAATACGTTTTATAAATCTCATTCTTGTTTCAGATAAATGTCAACACTTTGGCCACCCTTACTGTTTTGTCCGGCAGGTGGTACTTGTTTAGTCACTTTTGCCTGCGAAGTATCAGCAATATCACCTTGATAGACCACAGCACCCAGGTTTAACGAAGCGCTGCTTAATAAATTATGGGCTTCATTTCTTGTTAATCCACTAAGATCAGGTATAGCTACATCTATCGAATCAATGAGTCCTGAGCCAAGAACCAAGTCAATAGCGGAGCCTTTAGGTATTTTGCTGTTGGGCAAAATGGTATTACCTAGGAATAACTGTTCCAATACCACATTTTGTGCCATATCGGGTTTGTATGAGATATTTCCTTGTTTTAGTCCAGCTGCTTTAAGCATGGCTTGTGCCTGTCGCAATGATGCATCAATCAGATTGGGTACAGATACTCCGGGAGGTTTATCACTATTCACAATTAAATAAATGATACGGCCCTCTTTTACCTTCGATTCGGCTGCAGGGTTCTGGTCAATGATGCTCAATTTGGGTTTGTCTTCAAAAAACATCGAATCAGTTATCAGGAAGCGTAGCTTTCTTTCCGCTAAAATGGAAATGGCGTCTTCTGTTTTTAATCCGATAATATCAGGTACAGTCAATGCTTCGCCATGACGGGTAGTGCTTCGCAAAACCAATGCTGCTAAACTTATTAATATAAATAATACACCAAAAATAAGGATGAGGTGTATGCCTGCAAGTTTGAACAATTTCATATCCACCCGCAATTAATCACAAATTGGGCTATTTCTCAAATCTGAAATTGCAATTGCATTTGATTTTCGGCACAGTTTTTGGAAATCCAAGCATATTAATCAACAAACAATATGAAAAACGTAATTTTTTGGATGGCTGCGGCTTCATCATTTTTATTCTTTTCCTGTGTTTCTAAAACACCGTTTTTACATCAGACACGTCAGCAGATGGAATTAGGGCAGTTGGATGTTGAGCAGTTACAATTTTACACGGATCGTGAAATTGTATTCACACGAGAATTGGCGTCAGACAAGGTTAAAATTAATGCAGGTAAAATAAAGCATGAAAACGGAAAATATATTCACCGTGTTGTAATAAGAAAACATACACCCGGAGTGTGTGTAAGCAAAGACTCATCAGGTCTTTTGATGGTTTTTGAGAAAGGAAAACAACGTGAATTGCAATTTAGACTTTCTGCAAATGAATATTATACATTGTTGCCTACTATTGAGCAAGGTCAAGATTTAATCGTACATTACGATGGAAAAGTTTATAAAACAGACCCCGAGATGCTTGAAACCAAATTATTGGTAAAAAAGAAAATGGCAAGGCCATATGAAATGAACCAGCGGAAAGCCAAAGGTGTTCGTGTAGCCGGTCGTTTCCCTTTTTAATCAAGGCACCGAAACAAATCTTGCGAGGGTAGCCATATTGGCTTTGTTCAAAATCAGCGTATCGCCTTTGATATGAAAATTTATCGCAATCATAGCAGGGTTCTCATGTGTTCAAATTAACTAAAAGTTCAAATAAATTCTTGGTGAAAAAATGTGATCATGCAATAGTTGATATTTTCAACGTATCTTTGCAACCTATTAATTTTACCAATCATAAGGGCTTTTTACCCTTTTTAATGTTTTGAGTAATGAGTAAAAAAGGAAAAATTTTAGTAGCCATGAGCGGAGGGCTGGATAGCACCGTGACGGCAGTAATGTTAGCCGAAGAAGGCTATGAAGTAATTGGTATCACCATGAAAACATGGGACTATGCCACATCAGGTGGAAGCAAAAAAGAAACCGGATGCTGCAGTCTAGACAGCATCAACGATGCACGTTCCATTGCCGTAAAACACGGTATTCATCACATGATTCTTGATATACGTGATGAATTTGGCGATTTTGTAATTGACAATTTTGTAGAAGAATACTTGGCAGGGCGCACACCCAACCCTTGCGTGCTTTGCAATACCCACATCAAATGGGAAGCATTACTCAAAAGGGCCAATCAACTTGATTGTGAGTTTATTGCTACCGGCCATTACGCACAAGTACGGCACGAAAATAACCGCTATGTGGTAAGCAAAGGACTGGATGCAAACAAAGACCAATCGTATGTTCTGTGGGGACTTTCGCAAGCTAGTTTAAGCAAAACCCGTTTTCCTTTAGGGAAATTTCATAAATCAGACATCAGGCAAATGGCTTTGGATATGGGCTATGACGAGTTGGTGAAAAAAAGCGAAAGCTACGAAATATGTTTTGTGCCCGATAATGATTACCGTGGTTTCTTGAAACGCAGGGTTGGCGGATTGGAAGAGCGTGTAAATGGAGGAGATTTTGTAATGACAGATGGCACAGTCATTGGCAAACACAAAGGTTACCCTTTTTATACGGTTGGGCAGCGCAAGGGTTTAGGTATTGCTGTGGGCGATCCGCTTTATGTGGTAGAAATAAAACCTGAAACAAATACGGTCATTCTAGGAAATGAAAATGATCTTGAACGCAATGGTATGTGGGTTCGTGGTGTAAATATGGGCAAATACGAAAAACTAGATAGCCCACATGAAACCATTACAAAAATACGATACAAAGATGCAGGCACACATGCACAAATTGAGCAACATGGTGATAGAATGAAAGTAGTATTTGATGCGCATGTTAAAGCCATTGCACCGGGACAATCAGCCGTTTTTTATGAAGGCAATGATGTTGTTGGTGGAGGATGGATTGAAAAAAGTTTTGCTTCTCTGAATAATTAGTTTGAACATACTTTTCATTCCTGTTTTTCGTTTTAAAATACGTTATTTGAATTTGTGCAACGAATTTTATATTTAGTCGTGTTGGTTTTTTTGTTTTCCTCGTGCGAAGAGGAAAACACAACTCCGCCTCCAGAGGTAGGTTATTCATACTTCCCATTGGTTACAGGTAGCGAAAGAATTTATCAGGTTGATTCGCTTGCTTATGATAACAATGCGGGCATCACGGATATTGATACGTTTAGGTATTATTACCGTGAACAAGTTGGGGAAGTGTATTCTGCTTCCAATGGTGAATCTTGGTTCATGATTTATCGTTCATTTGCTGATACACTTGACGGAAACTGGCTGGTTTCAAATACATGGAGGGCACTTCAAAATGAATTGTATGCACAGCAAAATGAAGACAATCGGGTGTTTGTGAAAATGGTATTTCCTGTAAAGGAAAATAAATCCTGGAATGGAAACATGTTTAATGCACTGGATGCAATTACCTATCGATATATTTCAACAGAGGTTCCCTACAATCATTTTGCCAATACCATTGTCATTCAAATGGAAAACGATTCCAATGCCATCGAGGTTATTCGCAGAAATGAACAATATGCAAAAGATGTAGGATTGGTTTATTTAAAATATGATTCATTAAATACCCAAGTATCCGGCACACGTGGATTTAGAAAACAATACCGATTGATTCAATACCGATAGCATGAAAAAAACATTTCTCTTTTCGCTATTACTGATTATCGGAAGCATCGTATTTGCCCAACGAGCAACCATCTATGCAGTTGAACTCAACACCAAAGACACGTCTGTATATAAATTGTCTAAGCCTGAAGCGCTTTTCACAGCCGAGAGCTTAAAAAGAAAAAACAGGTTACAAATCAAGCCTGATATGCGTGACATACCGATAAGTAATATCATCATTGATACATTACAGTCTCTTGGACATAAAGTTGCTTATACCAGCAAATGGTTAAATATGGTTTTTATTGAAAGCAATAACCGAAAATCAGTGGAAGCCTTAAAGCGTTTCAATTTTGTAAAAACATTATATCCATTTTCTAGTGCACAAAGTGCGTCCTCCATAAAAGGAATTGATTTTCCGGATATTGAATTGCAGATAGAGCAGTTGAACAAAAAAGTAACGGGCGTAAATACGATGTATGATAGTGGATTTTATGGGAATGCCCGAGCACAAATTCATCAATTGTTAATCGATTCATTGCATGCATCAGGTTTTACAGGCATTGGGGTGCGAATTGCCATTTTCGATAATGGTTTTCGCAATTTACAGAATCTACGAAGGGTGTTGAATTATTTTGAAAGAGCAAGATTTGGGGGTTCAAAAAATTTTGTTAGACCCACAAAAAGTGTATTTGCAGAAGGCGATCATGGAGTTGCTGTGCTCTCCATTATGGCTGCGTATAAGCCCAGCTTGATGGTGGGATCTTCTCCTGATGCCTTGTATTATTTAATGTGTACCGAAGATGATATTACAGAGTCTCCATTAGAGGAATTATTTTGGCTGATGGCTGCTGAGTTTTGTGACAGTATTGGAGTGGATATCATTCAATCATCCTTAGGCTATAATGAATTTGATGAAGAAGCGTATTCGCACCAAATAAAACAACTTGACGGAAAGACAACTCTTATTAGCAAAGCCGCATCTGTTGCGGTTAGCAAAGGTATTGTGGTAGTCAACAGTGCAGGAAATGAAGGAGATAAAGACTGGCGCTTTATTGCCGCACCTGCTGATGTAGAAGGGGTAATCACAGTCGGAGGTGTAGACATTAATGGCCATATGGCTATGTTTAGTTCGCAAGGCCCAACAGCTGATAAGCGTATAAAGCCTGATGTGTCTGCTATGGCTGAAGGAACATTTTCCATATCAGCATCAGGTGTTGTAAATAAAGGCAATGGAACTTCCTATGCCACACCTCTCATTTCGGGTATGGTTGCTTGTCTTTTGCAAGCATTTCCCAATGCCACCCCTGATGAAATTCGACATGCCTTACGCATCAGTGCTGATCATTATTTTAAACCCGATATTCATTTTGGCTATGGTGTGCCAAAAGCCACGCTTGCATTAGGTGTGTTGGCTTCTCAACAGCAGATGAAAGATAGTGTGATTGAGGTTAATCAACTTGCCGATCAAAATTTTCACCTGTTGTTTTATGGCAAACAACCACAAACATATACTTGGAAAGTAGAGGATGCACAAGGCCGAGTGTTAGTTCATGGTACACGCAGAATGAAAAGGGCAGGTGCCGATAGGTTTATTTTGTGCAATGCAAAAAAGTTAGCCAAAGGTAGTTATGTGCTAAAGCTTACAACGGAGAATGGGGTTATCCATTCTGTATTTTCCAACTAAGGCTTTAGCAATATATTCAACAAATCTTCTTCTAGGCTTTTGTCAGGGGTTTCAATAATTTTCCCTACAACTTTGCCCTTGTGCATGATGATGACGGTTGGGACATACTCAATTTGCAATTGTTCAAGATTGATATGTGAAGAGGTTTTGTTGCGCAATGTCCCTATCAATTCTATTTGCGAATCGTTTACACCCACACATTTCATCACTTTATAAAAATGTGGCACATGCTCACGACTGTCGCTGCACCAAGTTCCCATAACCACAATAAATGAAAGTTGGGAAGCATATGCTTTCAACTTTTTGCAAATGCTGTCGTCAGGTATGTATTCGGCTACGCCTTTGGCATACCAAGTATAGTTATTTTGCAGCAGATCACTGTTTATTTTACCGTCAATAATGCTGTCGGGTGTGAATGTATACTGTGCTGACACGTGGTATGTAATTGCAATGAAAAGTATAAGCAGATTAAGCTTGTTGCGCATGGGCATTCATAAATTCTACGGCTTTGTTAACCATATTTTCCGACCCGATAAAAACGGGCACACGCTGATGCAACTCCTCTGGTGTTACATCCATCACACGTTCTTTTCCTGTATGGGCTTTGCCACCGGCTTGTTCTACAATAAATGCCATGGGATTGCACTCAAACATCAAACGCAACTTACCGTTAGGTGCTTTTTCAGTAGGTGGGTAAATAAAAATTCCGCCTTTAAGTAAGTTGCGGTGCAAGTCAGCCACCATTGAGCCAATGTACCGTGCGCTATAAGGACGTTTGGTTTCCTTGTCTTTCTCTTTGCACCAGTCAATATATTTCTGAACACCAACAGGAAAGTCTTTGCTATTTCCTTCGTTAAGTGAATAGATAGCGCCATCTTTTGGTGTTTTAATGTTGGGATGTGAAAGGCAAAATTCACCAATGGAAGTATCGAGTGTGAAGCCGTTTACTCCTGCACCGGTTGTGTATACCAGCATGGTAGATGATCCATAAATAACATAACCTGCTGCTACCAGTTTATTTCCAGGTTGAAGCACATCAGCAATGGTTGGTATAGTTCCGGGCTCAGTTACCCTGCGGTAAACAGAAAATATAGTGCCGATAGATACATTCACATCAATATTGGAAGATCCGTCAAGTGGATCCATGCATACTACATATTTGGCATTGTTGGAGTACGGACCATTCAATATGCGAATATCATCATCCTCTTCAGATGCTACTACGCAGCATTCGCCACCTCGGGTGAGGGCTTGAATAAACAACTCATTCCCAATCAAATCCAGCTTTTTCACATCTTCGCCTTGCACATTTACCTCTCCGGTTTCGCCAATAATTTCAGCAATACCAGCTTTGTTCACCTCACGGCTAATGATTTTGGCAGCTATACCTATATCCCGCATCAACCGTGAAAACTCGCCTTTTGCATAGGGGAAATCAGCTTGTCGCTCAATGATAAACTGGCCAAGTGTGGTAACGTTTTTAATAGATGATGACATTTGAATGATGTTTATTAATGGTGGGCAAATATAGCATAACAGTCTATTTTAACGTAATATTGCCGCCAATTATCATTTGCATGAAAGTATTCAAATTTGGTGGTGCATCGGTAAAAGATGCAGATGCAGTAAGAAATGTAGCCAATGTGCTTGGCAGATTTAAAAACGAGCAGTTACTTATTGTGGTATCAGCAATGGGAAAAACTACCAACGCGCTTGAAAAGCTTGCTGTAGCATATGATCGTTTTGAGAAGGAAGAAATGCAAACCATGTATAAAGAAATTAAATCTTTTCATGATGGAATTATAGCTGACCTGCTCACCAACAGTCCAAGCCATGCCTACGATGACATTGAAAACCTGTTTATTGAATTGGAATGTATGTTAGAGACTTATCCCGAGCACGACCGCGATACCACATACGATCAGATAGTAAGCTACGGTGAAATTATTTCAACCCGCATTGTAAGTGCTTACCTGAATGAGGCCGGCATAAAAAACCGCTGGATGGATGCACGCAATTTTATCAGTACAGATGCTACATACAGAGAAGGAAAAGTTGACTGGCAAACCACCCAAACCATGATTGAGCGAAAGCTTAAACCCATCGTGCAAAAACAGATTGTGGTTACACAGGGCTTTATCGGGCAAAGTCGCGAGCACCTGACCACCACATTGGGCCGCGAAGGTTCCGACTACTCAGCTGCAATATTCGCTTTTGGCCTCAATGCTGAAAGTGTTACCATATGGAAAGATGTGGCCGGTGTGATGAATGCCGACCCCAAGAAGATACCTGATGCGGTGAAACTAGACGCACTTAGCTATACCCATGCCATTGAAATGGCCTATTATGGAGCTACCGTTATTCACCCCAAAACCATTCAGCCGCTTAAAAGCAAAAATATTCCGCTATATGTCAAGTCATTTATCAATCCCGATGCACCTGGTACGGTAGTGAATAATCAGGTAAATGAAGAGCGGATTCCGGTTATAATTTCCAAAACCAATCAGGTGCTCATTTCCATATCCAGTCGCGATTTTTCATTTATTGTAGAGGATAACTTGAGTAAAATATTTTCGCTTTTTGCCGAACATCAGGTAAAAATAAACTTGATGCAAAATTCTGCCATTAGTTTTAGTGTATGTGTTGACGATACAGGCGAAAAAATAGAGCGTTTGAAAAATGACCTGAACATAGAATTTAATGTGCGTAGCAACGAAGCATTGGAAATGTACACCGTGATGTATTATGATGATGCCACTCTTAAACAATTGCTGCAAAGTCGTGAACTATTGCTTGAGCAACGCACTAGAAATACCATTCAAATGGTGGTGAAATGATAACATACTACCTGCTTACAGGAAGCAATATGGGTAATTCGGCCGAGCATCTTCATGCAGCTCAACAAAATATCAGACACAAATTGGGAATTGTACCCAATGCTTCATCAATGTATAAAACTGCTCCATGGGGCAACACCAATCAGCAGGATTTTTTGAATCAGGTGCTGGAATTGCAAACAGAAGTGACTCCCGAAAATGTGCTGGAAACCATTTTGCAGATAGAGCAGGAGATGGGACGCACACGGTTGTATAAATGGGAACCACGCATTATTGATATTGATATATTGTTTGCAAGCGATGTTGTTATGCAAACGCCCGAATTAGCTATTCCGCATCCTTTGCTGCACGAGCGCAGGTTTACGTTGGTACCATTATGCGAAATTGCTCCGGAATTTATACATCCGGTTTTGCACAAAACCATACGGCAATTGTTGGATGCATGCAGTGATGATAGTTTGGTGGAAAAAATGTAAGTACGCCTATGTGGCATAGGCATACCTTGCAGGCATGCAGTTGCAACACCGCTACATAGCCATAGAAGGAAATATTGGTGCCGGGAAATCAAGCTTGGCCACACGCATGAGTCGTGACTTTAAGGCCAAACTTATACTTGAAGAGTTTGAAGACAACTCCTTTTTGCCTAAGTTTTACGAAGATCCAATACGTTATGCTTTTCCACTTGAGATGAGTTTTCTTACCGATCGATATAATCAATTGAAAACCCATACGCCATCTGGTGACCTTTTTGCGCAGCCAACCATTAGTGATTACATGCTTGCCAAATGTTTGCTGTTTTCGAAGGTAAACCTAAGCGATGATGAATACTCATTATACCATAAGTTTTTCGATATTATATACAATCAGCTGTCACATCCCGATTTAATTGTTTATTTACACAATCCCATTGAAAAGCTGCAGTGGAATATCGCCAATCGCGGTCGTGCTTATGAGCAGCAGATTTCCAATGATTATTTACTTAGTATTCAGAAAGCTTATATGGAATATTTGAAACTACTTGCCGAGCGAATGCCTGTTGTTGTTATTGATTGCACGCCTTTTGATTTTGTAAAAAATGAGGATGACTATTTTAATTTAAAATCAATGGTATGCAAAAAGTATGATATCGGATTGCATCATATCAATTGGTTAATTGAAGAATGAACGAAATTTTCAGTACAGCATACCTGCCTCCGGTTTCGTGGTTTGTACATTTTTTGCAAGCACACCAACCCGTTATTGATTTGGGCGAATTTTATTTGAAACAAAGCTACCGCAACCGCTGCTGTATTCTATCGGCCAATGGTGAGTTGGCATTAAGTATTCCGGTAAAAAAGTTAGCATCTAAAACAGCAGTGAAAGATATTTTGATTGAAAATGAGTTTTGCTGGCAAAAGCAACATTGGGAAGCAATTTGCTCGGCCTATAACAGTTCGCCCTATTTTCAATATTATAGGCATCGCTTCGAGCCAATTTATCACCAGCAGTTTACGCATTTGCATAGCTTGAATCAAGCCCTACTTGAATTATGCATGAACATGTTGAAACTCGAAAAGCAGTATGAAAATGCACTTTCTTACCAGGAATCAGCAATCGATTTTCGCCAAATCATTCATCCCAAGAAAAAGGCGAATATGATATTTCTATCATACCCGCAGGTGTTTATGTACAAATATGGTTTTGTGTCTAACTTATCTGTAATTGATTTGCTTTTCAATAGCGGACCTGAAGCACTACAATATCTGTTATCGATTAAAACCTAAGTCTAAAACCGAAGTTCGATTGGAAGTAAGGCAACAAGTATGTTTGCAGTTCAGGAATAGCAAATGCCGTAACACCGGGTCTGAATTCAATGAAAAGCGATGCCTGATTGAGTACAGGTGTGGTTTTTCCCAGCCTGTAATTAACTCCGGATGGAATATAAGCTCCGAATATCCAACCACTTTTATTATTGTACCATTCATTTTTTACCTGCTCGTCAGTAGATGAAATTATTGTACGGTTTTCTTCATCACCTGTTGTAAGGTATGTTTGAGAGCCATAATAAATCTGCGTTTGGTTGTTAAATGTGAGTCCGGCTTGCAAACCCGCACCAATGAAAAATGAAAAACGCCTATCGGGATTGGTATGAAAAAGGATATCGGCATTAACGCGCACTTGACTGGTAGAGTATGCCACATTCATTGATTCATAGAATACGGAGTCAGTAATAATGCGTTGACCACTTCCTGAAACAAAGGTATCGTAGGGTGTTACCACTTCATTCGACCAAAAACTGCCAAAACTTTGCATAGAGCCATAGCCAACACCAAAGCGCATTTGTGGACTGCGTTTTTCCCCTTTTCCAAAATTATATGTGCCAAACATGGCTTCAAACACAAAGCCACCCATAAAGGAGTTATTTACGGGAACATATTGATCAGTACTATAGTTGTAGTTATTGTATCCGGGGTAACCGAACTGCCTTTTAAAGCGTGACAAATCGGATTGAAGTATTGTTGAACCCGGAGCCAGTTTTTGTGCATCACTCAATAACAAGGTGGGCGCAAAGTATCCTATTCCTCCCCATGAAAGGTACGCTTCATTGTAAGAGGGGCGTTCATATTTTTCTTGCGAAAAAACGTTGGTTTGTAAAAACAGGGTTGCAACAGCTAATGCAATAACATACTTATTTTTCATGTTAAAATATTTAATGTGCGAAATTACCCTACTAAAACGTAGTATGAATATGATTATTGTCAATTGTATATTCGAAAAATAATAAAACGCTTATCGGCCTTTAAAATTGGGCTTTCGTTTCTCTACAAATGCATTCATGCCTTCTTTCTGGTCTTCGCTGGCAAAGCACATATAAAAGTTCTTGCGCTCAAAGTAGAGACCTTCTTGCAAGCCTGTATCAAATGCTTTTAAAACTGACTCTTTTGCCAAGCGAACAGCCACAGGCGATTGGGCACATATTTCTTTTGCCAGTTTTAACGCTTCATCCAAGTATATTTCTTCAGGCACAATTCGGTTGATTAGCCCAGCTTTTAGGGCTTCATCAGCCGATATAAATTTGCCTGTTAGCACCATTTCCATAGCCAGTGCCTTGCCAACAGCTTTGGTTAATCGCTGCGTGCCGCCAGCACCCGGCATAATGCCGATTTTAATTTCGGGTTGCCCGAATTTTGCACTTTCGGATGCCACAATCATGTCGCAGGTCATGGCCAGTTCGCAACCGCCACCTAACGCAAATCCTGATACCGCAGCAATAATCGGCTTTTTGGTTTTACGTATCTGATCCCATGTTTCAAACTGGTCGATAATAAGCATATCAATAGCCGTGCGGCTTTCCATTTGTTTGATATCGGCACCGGCTGCAAATGCACGTTCATTGCCTGTTATAATGATGCAGCGAATAGACTCATCCGCATCGTATACGGACAGGGCATGTTTTATTTCCTGCATCAATTGTAGATTCAGGGCGTTTAATTCTTTAGGCCTATTAAGCCTGATTAGGGCTATGTGTTCGGCAAATGCTGGTTCGGCAATAATAAATTCGTAGTTCATGTTATTTTCTTTAAATTTGCCCCTCACAAAAAGTACTACAAGAGGTAAGTGTGTTATTTATTGGGCACGATTTTACAAATAATATGAATAAAATCGTTAAAAGCTAATGGAATTAAAATAATTTGCCTCATATTTGCAGTCCTTTTTTCAAAAAAATAAAGCGCCATGAGAGTTTGTGATTTAACAGGTAAAAGACCAGTAGTA
>CAYSBE010000006.1:0-41570 GCA_964429245.1 uncultured Bifidobacteriaceae bacterium
TTCAGCTAAAATATAGTTTTTGGGTATAATAAAAATAAAAGCCGACAAACATTAAGGTATGCTGTCGGCTTTTTAATAAAATGGCATGTATATTAATCCAATTTCAAAACCGCCATAAATGCACTCTGCGGAATTTCTACACTCCCTACTTGGCGCATGCGTTTCTTACCTTCTTTTTGTTTTTCGAGCAACTTACGCTTACGCGAAATATCACCGCCATAACATTTGGCTGTAACATCTTTGCGCAATGCTTTAATGGTTTCGCGGGCAATAACCTTTGCACCAATAGAAGCTTGCACAGGTATTTCAAATTGATGGCGAGGTATCAGCTCTTTCAGTTTTTCGCAAATCTTTTTCCCCCAGTCGTATGCACGATCACGGTGAATGATGGCAGATAAGGCATCCACATTGTCTTTATTCAATAATATATCCAATTTCACCAATTCACTTTCTACATATCCTATCGGGTGGTAATCGAATGAAGCATATCCTTTTGATATGGTTTTTAGTTTATCGAAAAAGTCAAAAACCACTTCAGCCAATGGCATATCAAATTTCATCTCTACCCTGTCAGCTGTGAGGTAAACCTGATTTTTCAGAATACCGCGTTTGCCCAAACATAAGGTCATAATTGCCCCTACAAACTCAGAGCGGGTTATAATAGTAGCTGCGATAAAAGGCTCCTCCACATGTTCAATATAATTTTGTTCAGGTAAATCGCTGGGGTTGTTTACGATTACCATTTCACCTTTATTGGTATAGCAATGGTAAGACACGTTTGGTACCGTAGTAATTACCGTCATGTTAAACTCTCGTTCCAGCCGCTCCTGAATAATCTCCATGTGCAACATACCTAAAAACCCGCAACGGAAACCGAAGCCAAGTGCAGCTGAACTTTCGGGCTCAAAAGTGAGTGAGGCATCGTTCAATTGTAGCTTATACATGCTCTCGCGTAGTTCTTCAAAATCTTCCGTATCAACAGGATAAATCCCTGCAAATACCATTGGTTTTACATCTTCAAATCCTTTCACACCTTCGGCACAGGGATTGTCCACATGAGTTAGCGTATCTCCTACTTTCACTTCGCGGGCTTCTTTAATTCCCGAAATAATGTATCCTACATCTCCGGCAAACACTTCATTTCTTGGCTCCATTTTAAGGCGAAGTACACCTACTTCATCGGCAAAATATTCTTTGCCTGTAGCCAAAAATTTTACTCGATCACCTTTTTTTATAGAACCATCATAAACCCTAAAGTATGCGATAATCCCGCGAAATGAATTGAATACAGAGTCAAAAATCAATGCTTTTAATGGAGCCTTTTCTTCTCCTTTTGGTGCAGGTACACGCTCAACAATGGCATGTAGAATATCATGAACCCCTTCTCCTGTTTTGCCACTTGCCTTTAAGATATCTTCCCGTTTGCAACCAATCAAATCTATAATTTGATCTGCAACTTCATCAGGCATGGCATGGGGTAAGTCTATTTTATTCAATATTGGAATAATTTCCAATCCTTGTTCAATGGCAAGATATAAATTAGAAATAGTTTGTGCCTGTATGCCCTGCGATGAATCTACAATGAGCAATGCGCCATCACAAGCAGCGATGGAACGAGATACTTCATATGAAAAGTCTACGTGACCGGGTGTATCAATCAAATTCAACACGTATTTCTCACCTTTATATGAATAATCCATCTGAATGGCATGGCTCTTAATGGTGATACCGCGTTCTTTTTCAAGGTCCATATCATCCAACACCTGCGCTTCCATGTCGCGCTTGCTGATGGTTTGTGTGTATTCCAATAAACGGTCGGCAAGGGTGCTTTTCCCATGGTCGATATGTGCGATAATGCAAAAATTGCGGATATGCTTCATGTATTTTTGTAAACTCCTAAGTTGTATAAAAGTTTGCAAAAATAGGTGTTTGAAATGGTATTTATGAGAAAATATTTACATGATAATATCCTAATTTACAGCGTATAATTTAAACTTTAGGGTGCCTCTTAAATAATATTTTACATATTCGGCACTTACATTTCAAAAAAGCTTAGTAGTTTGCTGCATGTGTTATTTCATGCATAGTGGAACCAAAGATGTTAAATCATATGCGGCTAAACGTACGCGTGACAAGGAATTACAAAAATCCATTGCCGACAAATTATTGCTTCTTGAAGACAAAATAAAAAACAACTTCTGCATCAGTGGTTTTGACCACCCCGACTTACCGGCTTTTTGCAGCCATTTTCCCTTTGAACCAATAGCACTCAGATGGGGCCTTATTCCCTCTTGGACAAAAGATGAGCACCAAGCTGCTAAGATTCAACATCAAACACTCAATGCAAGGTTTGAATCCATTTTTGAAAAACCTGCATTTAGATATGCAGCTCGCCATCAAAGGTGTATAGTTTATGCTGATGGATTTTATGAGTTTAACCACAAAAACAAAAAAGCGTACCCGCATTATATCCATGCAGCAAACAATGATGTGATTATCATGGCTGGACTATGGGAAAAATGGACAAATCCCATCACTGGGATGACTTTTCACACCACCACAATTGTGACCACACTGGCCAATCAAATGATGGCAGCCATACATAACAATCGCCAAAAAGATGATATGCGAATGCCATTGATACTCTCTGAGGAAACCCAAAATACCTGGCTAGACACCTCGATTTCAAGCAATGAACTTATCACCGGAATTGCCCCACTTGCTGAAGATTATTTGGTTGGCTATCCGGTTGCAGCAATTAATGGGAAACATTCAATTGGCAATAATCCCAAGGCATTGCTTCCATTTCAATATCCCGAATTAAGTCCTGGTCTCTTTTGATGAGTTAATTCAATAGCTCCAATGAATTTCGGTGCAATTTTACCCGCCCTTTTTGTTCCAATTGTTTCAATAACCTTGAAACAACTACCCTTGAAGAGTTTAAGTCGTTTGCAATTTGCTCATGTGTAAGGTGCAATAGCGAAGAGTTAAATGCATTTTTTTGCTTGACCAGGTAATATTCCAAACGCTCATCTAATGCATTAAAGGCCACACTTCTTAAGGTATCAAGCAATTCCTGAAAACGTGAGCGATAATTTTCAATCACAAAGGTGTACCATGTTTTATATTTTGACATCATATCGCTCATCAGTTCAATAGGCAGCGAGATTACTTCACTGTCTTCAATAGCATAAGCTTCCACCTCACTTCTTTGGCTTCCTGAGGCACAAATCATACTCATGGCACAAGCTTGACCGGGTTCGAGGTAATACATAAAAAACTCTTCCCCTTCTTCCCCTTCGGTGTAAAGCTTTATATGTCCGCTTCCTATTAACATCGTGGTGCGCATTGGCTCTCCCGATCTAATAAGTATTTCGTTGGCTTTATACTTTTTAACTATACCATGCTTGGCTATCAAATCTTTTAATTCGGTTTCAAATTGGGGGAAATGTTTATCTAGCAAAGTACTAATTTTTGATGCCTCCATAATTTAATTTCAATTACTTAGTCCGTATCTTCTAATTGGGTAACACTAATGAGTTCGCCATCCAATATGTAAAACCTGAAAATAGTTTTGTTGGCAAAATTGGAATAGCGGTTATATACATTTCCATATTGCCATATGAAAATATCGTTGTATGTTGATAGTTTAAAAGTAGAATCGGGTGTGCCCAAAACATATTTAATTTGCTTTGAGCTGTACTTTACCACCTCATTTGATTGCTGGAAATAGGTATAGACTTTAAGGTAATTCATCACCAACTGATTGCGCATTACTACCGAAAGCTTTTGGTTTGTTTTCAACTCATTCTCTATTGAATCTTTATACTGCTTTAGTTGTGTAAGTTCGTTTGTTGATGGCAATCTTTTTTCCACTTTGCTTTGGGCTACAGCATAAATTGGCATGACCAACATTAGATATAAATAAAGTTTATTCAACATGCAGCAATAATCCTTTTAAGTATTCGCCTTCAGGATGATAAATATTAATGGGGTGATCCTGAGGTTGTGTAAGTTGTTGCAATATACGAATATTCCTGCGTGCGTCTGAGGCGGCTCCAAATATCACTTTTCTAAACAAATCCTTATCCATGTGCTGTGAGCAGGAAAAAGTAAAAATAAGCCCACCCGGTTTTATTTTCTGAAAGGCTGTGAGGTTTAAATTTTTATAGCCTCTGGTGGCATTTGGCAGTGCTCTCGCATTTTTGGCAAAAGCCGGTGGATCGAGAATCATGATATCATAATCCTCGGTAGATTGTTTCATAAATTCAAATACATCCATAACAAAACTTTTATGCCTGTCTTGATAGCCATTTAAAGCTACATTGTTTTCACATAATTGAATGGCTTCTTTCGAACTGTCAACCGAATGTACAAGTGCTGCGCCTGCCTGTAAAGCATACAATGAAAATCCTCCTGAATAACTAAAGGTGTTCAATACTTTTTTTCCTTTACTCATCTCGCCAAGTAATTTTCTATTTTCACGTTGATCGATAAAAAAGCCTGTTTTTTGTCCGGTTTCTACATCAACCTGAAAGTTGATTCCATATTCTTTAACCAGCACCGGCATAGGTTGAGCTTCTCCGAACCAACCGGAAGCCTCTACCATTTCAAGCCTTTGCGAACTTTGCTTTGTTTTTAAATAAATATGTGTAAAACCACATTTTATTAAAGCACTAAAAATTGATTCCTTGATATGTTCGGTACCTCTGATAAGCAATTGCACTACGGCAACATTTGCATATATATCCACGATGACACCGGGAAAGAAATCGCCTTCTGCATGCAACAATCGGTAGGTATTGGTTTCTTTTTGATTGAGCAAATTCATTCTTAGCTCAAAAGCTGTTACAATTTTTTCCAACCAATACCCGGATGAAATGGTCATGGGTTGGTTTGTAAATTCAAACATCCTAACCGTTATCTGGCTTTGATCTGAGAAAAAACCATAGCCCAGTAACTTATTATCATTGTCGCATACCTCAATGATTTCTCCATTTTCTGCCTTAGGCATAATTTTTACTGCACCTGAAAAAATCCAAGGATGACGATGGATAATGGAACGGTCTCTGCCAGATTTTAAGATAAGTTGCTGCATGGATGCAAAAATGTACTTTCGTGCAGTATAAAAAAACCTTTTCGTTCGTTGTATCTAAAAAACATCATTTCGGTGCCCATTTTGCAAACAGCAATAACCAACATACGTCTGATTGGATTATGTGTGGCTTTATTGGCTACCACAGCTACTTTTGCTCAGCGTGAACCTTTTATTGGTATGGTAATTAGTGATGAGAATGCAAAAGGTGTCCCATTGGCAAGTGTAACCAATTTAAGTACCGGGCAGAAAACACTTTCAACCCGGGCCGGCTTTTTGCGAATTGCCGCACAAGCATCCGATACGCTTCAAATTAGTTCGGTTGGTTTTGAAACACTCATTTTACCATTAAAGGAAGTTTGGAAAAAAACAGACACAACCCTCATATTGCTTAACTCAAAAACTTATGAATTATCTAGTGTAACGGTTGTGTACTCAAATGCAAGAAGAGATTCTATTGCCAGAGTGGTTGCTGAAATTCTTAAAACAGATCCACTTTTAAACAATAATGACCGCATATTGAACCGACCACGTGGAGGCGGTTTTACCGGCATCATTACCGAAATGTATTACGAATTCTCAAAAGCCGGACAAGACATGGTGAAATTTGAGCAGTTTGTGAAATATTATCGGGAGCAGCAAATTATAGATAAACGCTATAATAAAGAGGTGGTTCAGCGAATTTCAGGGTTAGATAATTATTACCTTGACGATTTTATCATATTTTGCCGACCAGATAGAAACTTTTTACTAACAGCAAACGATTACGACTTGTATGCACATATTACTACCTGTGCAGAAAAGTTTAAAAACAAATTCGGACTAAAAGAATAAACACATGTACCCTACCATATCCCATTTATTAAATGACCTGCTTGGTCTAAACATTCCTCTTCCTATTCAAACTTTTGGTTTTTTTATGGCGCTTGCATTTGCGGCAGCTTACATGACCACAACCGAAGAGCTAAAACGAAAAGAGGCTCTTGGCCTGCTCACCACTCAAATCAAAACAATCACGTTACACAAAAGGGTTACGTTTAGCGAGTTTATCTGGAATGCCATTATCGGTGCACTTATTGGGTATAAAATCATTGATGCCATACTACATTATAGTGAGTTTGTGCAAGACACCCAAGGGTTTTTACTTTCAGGCAGAGGAAGCGCTGTTGGAGCCATAATTGGCGGCATCTGGGCATATTACTTGAAATGGAAAGAAGACAAAGAAGCCGCTAAGCATAAAATGCAACAATCTACCATTACGGTTCATCCTTATGAACACATGACAAATATTTTGTTTATAGCAGGTATTGCGGGATTATTGGGGGCAAAAATTTTTCATAACCTCGAATACATTGAAGACTTTATGCAAAACCCAATCGATGCCTTATTATCATTTAGCGGGCTAACCTTTTACGGTGGATTAATTATTGCTGCAATAGCCGTACTGTTATATACCCGTAAACAAAATATTCCATCTGCACATATGATTGATGCTGCTGCACCCGGATTGATGCTATCGTATGGAATAGGCCGAATTGGATGTCACCTGAGCGGAGATGGTGACTGGGGCATCGTGAATACACATCCCAAACCTGATTGGATGGCATTTTTACCTGATTGGATTTGGAGCTTCAAGTATCCGCATAATGTAGTGAACGAAGGAATACCCATTGCAGGTTGCGAAGGAAGGTTTTGCAACGAGCTGCCTTTGGGTGTATTTCCTACACCGTTTTATGAAGTAATAATGGCATTGGGTATTTTTATTTTATTGTGGAGCATACGCAAAAGAATAACCACGGCAGGAGTGCTCTTTTGTATTTATTTGGTATTTAATGGAGCCGAAAGATTTCTAATAGAAAAAATCAGGGTCAACAGCACCTACAAAATAGGACAATTAGCTATCACACAAGCTGAAATCATCTCTTTTTGTATGATCGTAATTGGTGTTGCAGGTATCATTTATTTACTTAGAAAAAAATCTGTGGCATAATTTTGGGAATGCTTCATTCATGAAAATTTATCTATCTACACTTTTGGTATGTATCTCAACTGCGCTATTTGCTCAGCAGGAACCCTATCAAATTAGAGACACCCTAGAGTATGATATCCCATCATTTATAGCAGAAGCCAAACGCGACCCTGAGTACCAGAAAAAATATGATAAACTTAAACGTGATGTATTAAAAGTAATGCCTTATGCAAAAATGGCTGCTTTTCGATTTCAGATGATGGAGCAAAACTTACAAATGCTGCCTACGGATAAAGCCCGCGAAGCGTATTTGAAACGTACCGAAGAAACCATCAAAGATCAGTTTATGGATGACCTGGTAAATTTAACTACCTCTCAAGGGAAAGTACTTATAAAATTAATTCACCGAGAAACCGGAAAGGATACCTATTCCCTGCTTAAAAACTACCGTGGAAACCTTACCGCGTGGTATTGGCAAGGCTTGGCAAAGGTTTTTACCGCTGACTTAAAATCGGAGTACAACCCTGTAGAAGATTGGCAAATTGAACAAATAATAAAACAAGCGGGTTACGAATAAATCTTGTCCTATAATCTTTATCTGTTTTACATATATTGCAAAAAATTATATTAGAACTATATATGAAAACATGTAAATTAATTTTTGTTTCTTTATTTATTTTCTCACATAGCTTTGGTCAGAATAACAAAGCAAATGAAGCAGAAATAAAACTTGTGGCAGAAAATTTTTATGCAGCACTTAATGACTATTACAAAGGCGAAAGCAATAAAAATGATGCCATCAATTTCTACTTAAGCAGTGATTTTTTGCTTACGCGATATACCGAAAACTTAAAAGGAGAAGTAGTTACTTTGGTTCATAATAAAGAAAGCTATTTAAATGAAATATATAGAATCAAATCGGACATTGGCCTAACATTTGAGCATACAAAAATTCAAATTCAATACAGCTTTGTAGAAGGAAATATGGGCACATTGGCAGGCACGTTTCATACCAAAGTAACCAATAAAGCAGGCGATACGGTTGCACTTTATACAGCCAATGTTTACACGGTACTTGAAAGAATTGAAAACAAATGGAGCATTCATGCCATGACTGCAACCCGCACAGTTGAACTGCAAAAAATAGGTGTTTGTCCATGCAAGGTTATTCAGATGCCCCCTAATGACAATACCGTGTTTAAAGTATACTTAAGTATTCCTTCAGGCACCATCATACAGGAAGATATTATTGATGTTAAATTTATTCCATCCGGTACAGGATTTGGTTTTTTTATAAATGAAAAGGCATTCATTTTAGACAACCAAAAATTGATGACAGGGGTTGATGCAAATGGCAAACAGGAATTATTAGGTCGCCCTACATCTCGTATTGAAGCTGTTAGGCTTGCCCTTACAAAATCGGTATATAAAAATCGATGCATTGATATCAAAACACAATAGTTATTCACACAATTCGTTTACCTGCAATTGAGAACATTCATTTTATTTCTGCTTGTATCTATTCAACAATTCGTGTTGGCACAAGACCTTGTGTATGACAACATGATTTACGACAAACGGGTGCAAAGTGTTGTTTTTACAAAGGCTACTGTTGATGACCGCTATCCAATTATTACACTTGGAAGCAGCGAAAAACTTGAATTGGGGTTTGATGTAATGGGAAATGAAAATGAGTTTTTTCAATACACGCTTATCCATTGTGATGCAAATTGGAAGCCAACCCCAATGCAACAAAGCGAATACATTGTAGGGGTTACATTTGACAACATTAACGATTGGAAATTTTCGAACAATACCTTTCACAGATATGTGCATTATTCACTAATCCTACCGCGCGAAAACATGACTCCACTTATTTCGGGAAATTATTTATTAAAGGTATACCGAAATTTTGATGAAACTGATTTGGTGCTTACAAGACGTATACTTGTATTAAAGTCATTGGTAAATATCGTTGCCAAAGTAGCTCCGTCAACTCTTGCAAAATATCGATATACAAAACAGGAAATTAGTTTTGCAGTAAATTACAAGGGCTTCACCATAGTGGATCCCTATAATGATGTGAAAGCCGTTATCATGCAAAACAACAGATGGGATAATGCAATAACTGACATCAAACCTCAATTTGTGCGTGACCAAACCCTGGAATATAATGACTTTGAAAAATGTTTATTCCCGGGGGGAAATGAATTTAGGTGGTTTGATTTTAGAAGCCTTCGTCAGGTAAGTCCAAATGTTCGAAGTAAATCATTTGACAGTATCTATCACCTGTATTTAAACTACGAAGAATCAAGAGGTGCTAATCAATATTTTTACTATTTAGACAATAACGGCAGGCGAATTCTTGAAAATAAAGATGGTGTGAACGTGCGTTTTGATGGTGACTACGCAGAAGTTAACTTTTATTTGCTGACCATGAATCCTATGCAGGATAATGAGGTGTATGTATACGGTGAGTTTAGTGATTGGAAATTGCTTCCTGAATACAAAATGTCATACAACAGCAGAAGAAGCAGGTATGAATTAACAACAAAACTCAAGCAAGGTAGATACGAATACTTATTTGCCATAAAAGATCAAGTGTCTCAACAGCCTGATGAAACTTATTTTGAAGGAAGTTTTAGCAATACCACAAATGATTACCTGATTCTTATCTATCACCGAAATATCCAATACAATTACGATGAATTAATAGGTGTATCAAGAGTTTCAACTACCTTTTAATACATTTTATATATGTCGTTGAAATTGGGGAAGTCTTTCTCAATATCGATATTCAAATCTACCAACAAACCATCATTGATATCATAAACCAAGCCGTGTAATTGAGGGAAACCATACAATGAACGGTTACGTTGAATAAATGACGTTTTGTATAAATTGTATACTTGCTCACGTACGTTCAGTTCTACCAATCTTCGTTGCTTTAAATTTGAGTCTTCTATACCATCTATTTCATCTTTATGTAATCGGTAAACATCTTTAATATTCCTTAACCATTTATCAATTAAACCATGTGGCGAATCGTCTAAGGCTGCTTTTACCCCACCACAACCATAATGACCACAAACCATTACATGTTTTACGTTTAATACCTCAACCGAAAACTGCAGTACTGACATCAGGTTTATATCTGTATTGACTACCAAGTTGGCAATATTACGGTGTACAAACATTTGACCTTGCTCTACACCGGTTATTTTATCTGCCGGAACACGGCTGTCAGAACATCCAATAAACAAAAAATCAGGAGACTGTCCTTTAGATAATCGGCTAAAAAACTCAGGGTCATTCTCCAACATTTCATCTACCCATTTTCGGTTGTTTTTAAATAGCATTTGGTATCTTTCATTAGCCTCGGCTATTTGTTTTTCATCTCGCGACATACTTTTTATACCTCCTATTATGTATTCAATATTTTTAGATACTGCTTGTAATCGAAACTCTGCCAGCAAATCTCGTACCTCTTCATCTATATATAAACTTTTTGATGCATCAATTTCAATTGTCCAATTAGTTGGTGTATCATTAAGTTCTGTCCAAATTTTAGGCTTGTGCAAGAAGGTTACATTTTCTCCCAATATGATACGTTTACGCTTTCCTGAAACAGTTACTTGCAAAACCTTACTTCGGTAGTTTTCATAAGCAATTATTACGAATGAAAAGGCCAAACCAATAATTACGCCAATCAATAAATCGGTTACTACAATACATGTCAATGTGATCATGAAAATCAAAAACTGTGAATGACTTTTTTTGTACAAAGCTATTACAGACTGAGGCTTTACAAGTTTGTATCCGGTATATACCAAAATAGCAGCCAAACTTGCCAATGGAATATTATTGAGTACCTGTGACAAATAAGCAACAGATATCAGTATAAAAATACCGTGTATGATGGCTGACCATTGTGACTTACCTCCGGCTGCTACATTTACCGATCCACGTACAATTACTGCTGTAACCGGAATTCCACCAATGAGTCCACAAACGGCATTACCAATACCTTGTGCCAGCAACTCTCTATTAGGAGGTGATACACGTTTTTCGGGATCAATTTTATCCATCGCTTCAATTGATAACAATGTTTCAACCGAAGCAACAATAGCAATAGTGATGGCTACAATATATACTTGATAGCTTCCCAAAAATTTCCAATCAGGCAAGCTTGTTGCATGCAAAAACTCAGTAATAGTAGTTATACCAGGTACATTCACAAAATGATTAACGGTCATATCATTTGGATACGTAATACGAGCAAAATATGCTGCAGTTACACCAAACAAAACAACAATAAGTGCGCCCGGAACAACCCTTAATTTGGGCTGAATAAACTTATCCCAAATAATCATGATACAAAATGAACTTAGACCAATAATAAGAACAGCTTCGTTAATATTCTTAAAGGCCTTCATCAAGACAGAAAAAGTATTTTGATTATCTAAATCCTCAGGACTTTTGACAATATCTGTAGCCCGAAGTTTAAATTCTTCTACACCCATTTGCTCTATGTCGTAACCAATCATATGCGGAAACTGCTTTATGATTAGAATTACTCCAATAGCTGATAACATTCCGTTTATAACGCTGGAAGGTAAAAAGCTTACTACTTTACCAACCTTTAACAACCCGAGTACCAACTGCAATATGCCCGCTATAAATACAGCTACTAAAAAACCTTCGAATGAACCAATATCAGCAATTCCTGCAATGACTATAGCTGTTAAACCTGCTGCAGGTCCTGAAACACTGAGTTGAGATTGACTCAAAGTACCTATAAGAATGCCTCCAATAACCCCACTAATTAATCCACTAAGCAAAGGAGCGCCTGATGCATGAGCAATACCCAAACATAAGGGAATAGCTACCAAAAATACCGCAAGGCCGGCTGGTAAATCATACTTTAAATTTCTTGGGTTGGCCGTTGCTATTAGGTCTTTCATTATTAGAAACTACACTTGCAATCTATGAAAATATAAGGCAAATGCAATATACTAAATCACACAATGAAAATGAGCCAAATAACAAATAGCAGCGGAAGCAAATACACTAAGGAGTACTTTATCATGTATTGAAAAAATGCAGGCATTTTTACACCTGTCTGCTCAGCTATGGCTTTCACCATAAAGTTGGGCCCGTTGCCAATATAAGTAAGCGCTCCAAAAAATACTGACGATACTGAAATAGCAATCAAATAGACAGATTCAGGGCTGTTTACAAATTCACGTACCTGCTCAATATTCCCTATTGACATATTGTGATTAGACATGGCAAGTGCAAAAAAGTTAATATACGTTGGTGCATTATCAAGTATACTCGAAAAAGAGCCGGTAAGCCAGTATATGGTAGAAGTTGAAAGTTTACCTCCTGTTGACCCGAATGCCTCAAGCAATTGCAAAGCCGGAATCATGGATAGAAATATGCCAAAGAATAAGAATCCGACTTCTTTTATTGGCTCGAAGTTGAATTTATTAATTGCCAATACCTTCTTATTGGCAAACCTGTATGCCAAAATTGCAATACTTATCTGCAAGATTTCGCGTATAAATGACACTTTCTTCCCATGAAGTTCGATATGCGGAAAACCATCTATAATATTCGGGTCTAGAAAAACAGTGAGTATAATCAGCCCAAGCCAAATAAAATTGTGGGTACCTGTGATGATAAACCTATTGGTAAAATGCTCACTTACATCAACATCATCCAACCTGCTGTTTCTTCTTTCTAATGCATAAAATATGATTGAAAGCCCTGCCATTGCTACAAGCCATATTAACCACAGATTACTCATTGTCCAAAAAAAAGGTACTCCTTTTAAAAATCCCATAAACAATGGCGGGTCCCCGATTGGAGTGAGTAGCCCTCCAAGGTTGGAAACAAAGAAGATAAAAAATACGATATGATATGTTTTCAGGCGATAACGATTCATCCGCATATAAGGCCTGATGAGTAAAATGGAAGCTCCTGTGGTTCCAATAAAATTAGTAAGTACTGCTCCTAACAACAAAAATACCAAGTTATTTACTGCAGTAGATTCGCGGTCTAAAAATATATAAATGCCCCCTGCTGCCATAAACAAGGATCCCAATAAGCTGATAAAAGAAATATATTCTGCAAATGTTTCTGCAACCAAAATTGCCTCATTGTAAACAACAAGGTAATATCCTCCTACAAGCACCCCAATAGCTACCGCAATATGTTTATAATAGTGATGCCAAAACTTTTCGAAAAAAAGCGGACCTATCGCAATAAGTAATAGTAATGATGCAAAAGGTGCGACAAGCCATGCAGGCGGAGTGGTATGTAATGCGGTTAAAAGTAGGTGATACATATAAGGCAATAATAATCAATCGGCAGGCTTATACCAATTCAATATCAAACAACTGACACAAGTGTGTTTTAAGTTTTGATTTTACTTCTTCCAAATCCAACTTATAGCCAAGCTCCTTTTCCATGCTGGTTACTTGCTTATCATCAATACCACAAGGAACAATATGATTGAAATAAGACAAATCCGTATTTACATTAAATGCAAGGCCGTGCATGGTTATCCAACGGCTGCAGCGTACTCCCATTGCACAGATTTTACGGGATTTGTACTCGTCTGCTGCATCAAGCCAAACACCCGTATAGCCTTCATATCTTTCACCTTTCAATCCGTATTCAGCTATGGTTGCTATAATAGCTTCTTCTAATGTGCGAAGGTATTTATGAATATCAGTAAAAAATTGCTCTAAATCAAAAATAGGATAAACTACAATCTGTCCGGGTCCATGATAAGTAATGTCTCCTCCCCTGTTTATGGGATAAAATTGGGCATGCAATGCGTTCAATTGTTCTTCATTTACCAATAGGTTATTTTTTGAGCCACTTTTACCTAATGTATAAACGTGCGGATGCTCGCAAAATATCAAATGGTTAATAATTGAATTCGTTTGTTCAATTCCTTGTTTGCGTAATTCTAGCTTCGCATTTGCTTTTTCAGCAAATAGGGTTTCCTGATTTTCCCAAGCTTGCTTATAATCAATAAATCCCCAGTCAATATACGTAGCATTCACAGCCATCAAGATGATTTCTTTCTCACGCGCATATTCAATAACTCTACACCTACTGAGAAAGCCATTGCAAAATACACATACCCTTTTGGTACATGGTAGCCTATTGCTTCTGCACCCAGTAGCACACCAATCAACAACAAAAATGCCAGTGCTAGCAACTTAATGCCCGGATGAATGTCAATAAATTTCGAGATAGCTTGCGCAAAGAACAACATCACAATCATGGATAAAATAACTGCTGTTATCATAATTGGTAAAAGCTTGGCTAACCCAACTGCTGTTATTATGGAATCAAAAGAGAAAACAATATCTATAATGACTACCTGCATTACTACTTTCCAAAAAGTAACCGGTGCTCGTTTTTTATCTTGATCATGATGTGGCTCCATCATCTCAAAAATTTCAATCGTACTTTTATAAATCAAAAAGAGTCCTCCTGCCATCAAAATCATGTCGCGCATGCTTACCGGATGTTCAAGAACTGTAAACAAGGCAAAGGTCATCTCATTTACAATGTAACTAATAAATGCCAACAGAATTACTCGAATAAATAAGGCTAAAAAAATGCCCAACCTTCGTGCTGCATTTTGTTGTTTTGGGTTAAGCCTATTGGTAACTAATGAGATGAATATAACATTGTCTATACCCAGCACAATCTCCATTAATGTAAGTGTGATAAGCGACAACCAATTTTCGGCAGATAAAAATAGTGAAAACATTATATAACTAAATTTACGATTTTACCTTTTACAAAAAATATTTTCTTTGGCACGGCATTTTCAAGCCATTTTTTAACTACTTCATCTGCCAGCACTATTGCTTCCACTGTTTTATGATCTGCCTGCAAACTAATTTCGATATTAGTACGGTGCTTGCCATTTATGGAAACAGGATATGAGAATGAATCCTCAACCATATATTCAGGATTATATACTGGATAAGGTACATCTACGATAAGCCCATTATTTCCTATCAAATGCCACAACTCCTGAGAAATATGAGGAGCGAATGGTGACAGGCATACGATTAAATCTTTAAGCACAATTCGATTTGTACATTTCATTTCAGTAAGTTCATTTACACAAATCATAAACGTACTTACGGAAGTATTAAATGAAAACTGCTCAATATCGTCACTTATTTTTTTGATGACTTTATGAATTGATTTCAATGCCTGTTTTGAAGGTGTTTCATCATTCACAATGAGGCTTCCATCAGGGTTAAAATATAGTTTCCATAATTTTTTAAGAAACCTGTGAACACCTTCAATACCTTGGGTACTCCATGGTTTGCTTTGCTCCAACGGCCCAAGAAACATTTCATACAAACGGAGTGTATCTGCTCCATATTGTTCAATAATGGAATCAGGAGTTACTACATTCCATTTCGATTTTGACATTTTTTCTACCTCAACTCCACAGATATATTTTCCGTCTTCAAGTATAAACTCGGCATCTTCAAAATCTACACGCCATGTTTTAAATGCATCAAGATCCAATATATCATTATGAACAATATTAACATCCACATTTAGCGGTGTTGTATCAAACTTTTCTTTCAATCCGTGCGAAACGTAAGTATTGGTATCCTTTACGCGATACACAAAATTACTTCGACCTTGAATCATCCCTTGATTGATGAGTTTTTGAGCAGGTTCATCAACAGAAATAAATCCTAAATCATACAAGAATTTAGTCCAAAATCTTACATACAATAAATGACCTGTTGCGTGTTCACTCCCTCCAATATATACATCAATATTCTTCCAATAGTCAGTTATGTTCTTATCAGCAAAACATGTGGAATTAGTTGGATCCATATACCGTAAAAAATACCAAGAAGAACCTGCCCATCCGGGCATGGTTGTCAATTCGTATTCATATTCACCTTTATATTTCCAATTATCGGCTCTACCCAAGGGTGGATCACCATCTTGTGTTGGTAAAAACGTATCAATTTCGGGCAATATCAAAGGAAGTTCATGATCCGGAATTGGATATGGAATTCCATCTTTGTAATATATCGGAATAGGTTCTCCCCAATAGCGTTGTCTTCCAAAAATTGCATCCCTTAACCTGAAGTTGGTTTTACCTTTTCCAAACTTACCTTCTTCAATTTTCTCAATTGCTTTTTTGATGGATCTTTTTACTCCCATCCCATTTAAGAAATCGGAATTTACCAAAGTCCCCTCCTTTGCATCATAGGATTCATTTTCAAATCCGCTAAACTTTGTGTCAGATTCAGGAGGAGTTATTACAGGTAAAATTGGGAGTGAAAATGTTTTTGCAAATCGGTGGTCTCTTGCATCATGAGCTGGAACACCCATCACTGCACCTGTGCCATAACCAGCAAGTACATAGTCGCCAATCCAAATTGGAATTTCATGACCAGTAAAAGGATGAATAACATAAGCTCCTGTAAATTGTCCGGTCACATTTTTCACATCTGCCATTCGCTCCCGCTCGCTGCGATTTTTTGAAAATTCTTTGTAATTCAGCACTTCATCCATGTACTCAGCGGTGGTAATTTCTTTCACCAATTCATGCTCAGGTGCAAGGGTAATAAAGCTTACACCAAATATGGTATCGGGGCGGGTGGTAAAAACTTCAATTGAAAAATCTGAATCCTGAACATTAAATTCGATACTACAACCTTGCGATTTTCCTATCCAATTTTTTTGAGCTTCCTTAATGCTTTCAGTCCAGTCAATCTTATCAAGATCCAATAATAGTCTATCAGCATAAGCAGTTATTCGTAAACTCCATTGTTTCATTTTTTTTCGCTCAACCGGAAAACCGCCTCGTTCACTTACCCCATCTTTCACTTCATCATTGCTAAGCACCGTGCCCAATGCCGGACACCAATTTACGTATGCATCACTCAAATATGCCAAACGAAAATGCTGAAGAATAAGCTGTTGTTCCTTTTCACTCTTTTGCAACCACTCTACTGCAGTAAATGGTGGTTGCTCAAATTCCATCCCTCCTGTTAGTGCATCATTTTCATTGCCGGTATATCCCTTTGTTTGAAACTTTTCAATCAACGTATCAATAGGTTCTGCTTTGTTGGTCTTTGGATTATACCATGCATTAAATAATTGCAAGAAAATCCATTGTGTCCATTTATAGTATTCTGGAGTGCAGGTTTTTACTTCACGACTCCAATCATAGCAAAACCCAATTTTATCTAACTGATGGCGATATCGTTCAATATTTGTTTCTGTAGTAATAGCCGGATGCTGACCTGTTTGTATCGCGTATTGCTCAGCCGGAAGTCCAAAGGCATCGTAACCCATAGGATGCAATACATTGTAACCTTTTAATCGTTTATACCTAGCGTAAATATCGGATGCGATATAACCCAATGGATGTCCAACGTGCAGTCCTGAACCGCTTGGATAAGGGAACATATCCAATACATAACATTTTGGCTTAGTAGTATCGTTTATAGTTTTGTAGGTATGATTTGTCTTCCAATAGCTTTGCCAGTGCGTTTCTATCTTTTTGAAATCGTAATCCTTATTCGTATTCAAAGCATGTGTTGTTTGGTTCGCAAAAATAAGCGTTATGGCCGAACTGACAAATGTTTCATAAAAGGTAAATGATTGATTTTATGCAGGTATTATTCATAAACATTGTTTATAAAACAAACCTAAATATTCAACAATATCAAGGGTTTGCATCCCTAAAATCAACCTGCCAACATTACTATTCATGTTAAATAATCTTCAATATCTCTTTCGATGCATTTATTAAATAGGTATTTCATTATTTTCCCTCTGTGAAAATATTATCTATACAAGCATTACGTGGACCCAATTATTGGAGTTCTGAAATACCTAAAGTTATTCAGTTACGGATTGATATGGGTGAAGACATGCGTATTCAGGATAGCCAATGGAAAACTTTATCTATAATAATTGACAGCGATGATAGGGATTTGAGTGCTTCATCGGTAAAAGATAAAGAAGAACAATTAGTTGCTACAATTGGAAAAATGGCACTGGCCTTACAGCAAATGGCTCATCATGATTTAAAGTTGACATTTATGGATTGGAAGGCTACTGCCGAGCCGCACATTTACAATATTGTTTTTCAATATGCATATGAACAAGCAGGAAAACAAGCTGCTAAATCTGTTACGCAAATAGTATCGCAAATTTTATCTGGTGATAATTTTAATTTAGAATTAGAAGCAAAAAAAATCGGAACGATATTATCATCTGAAATGCCTTCACCACAGCTTAGGCATTTGTTAGATGAAGCTGCTAAGCTACAGAATTTACCTTCAATAGCACCTTCGAGCATTGGAAACTGGCAACTAGGGTATGGTAAACACGGTATAGATTTAAATCCAGAAAAACTACCCGAGCGTTTATCACAAATTATTTCTGAAGATAAAGGTGGGCCAATACCCATCATTGCTGTAACAGGCAGCAATGGCAAAACAACCACAACCAGACTTATTGCACACATATTAAAAACCGCAGGATATGCTCCTGGCTTTACAACCAGTGATGGGGTTTACATCGGTGATAAATTGATTGACGAAGGGGATACCACTGGTCCATTAAGTGCAGAATTAACCTTACGGAACAAGACCATCGATGTAGCTGTATTGGAAACCGCCAGAGGCGGAATAGTTCGTGCAGGACTCGGCTTTAACCTATGTAATATTTCAGTTGTTACCAACGTACAAGAAGATCATCTGGGCATTTCAGATATCAATACAATGGACGAACTGGCTCGCGTAAAAAGTGTGATTGTAAATGCTACTCCTCCAAACGGACATACAATCTTGAATGCAGAGAATGCTTACACCGTGGCAATGGGAAGTACAGCGAAATGCAATACGAATTGGTTTTCGCTTAATGCGTCAAATTCTATTATTCAAGAAGCTATTCTACAAAAAAGACAGGTTGCTTACGTAGAAAATCATTCAATTATGATTCACACACCTGACGAAAAAATAACAGTAGCTAACCTTGCAGATGTACCCATTACATTTAATGGCACACTGGAATTTATGAGCCGAAATGCATTGGCGGCAGTATTGGCAGCGCATATTTTTGGTATTGATAAAGCTACGATTGCAAGAGGACTAAGAACGTTTCTTCCATCGCCTGAACAAACTCCGGGCCGCATGAATATTTACGAATTTCCACACTGCAAAGTTCTTGTTGATTTTGCACACAATCCAGATGGATTTATAGGAATCCGTGATTTTATGAAACCGATAACTGCTGCAAAAAAAATTGGCATCATCGTGGGAACCGGAGACCGCAGACCTGAAGATGTGATAGCACTTGGTAAAATATCAGCGCAGATGTTTGACCATATTTTAATACACCAGGTAAAATTTTTGCGCGGTAAAAGTGCCGAAGAATTAATACATCAACTAACCACTGGAATTAAATCTGAAAATCCAACTATAACTTGGGAACGTGTTCCTGATGAAATTGAACCATTGGGTTATGCCCTGTCAATTGCACCTAGCGGCAGTTTTATTGTAGCACTAAGCGATGTACTGGATAAGCCAATTGAGTTAGTAAAAAAATACAAATCAGAACAGGCGGATAATTAATTACCTCTGTTTTTATTCCTAAAATTCCGATTGCGGTTGTTATTGTTATTGTTTCGATTGTTATTATTGTTTCGGTTATTCCTAAAACGATTTTGGTTTGGATTACCTCCACTTTGCCTGCTTCTAAATTGTAATGCATTAAATTGGACATCCTCTCCGCTAGTTAACTTGATTCGTCCTTCCGATAACATTTCCAAGTGTGCTAATATCTCTTCATCTTGCAACATTTCTTCATTCCAACTTCTACAAGATTGTTTCATGAAGGAACCAATCAGATTGATAAATCCTGCTTTTGCGGGCCCATCAGCCATTATTGAAGCCTGCTCAATCATTTTTTCTATATTTTTCCCATAAAAACGGAATTTAATACGGTGTTGAGGGTAAGCCATAGGCTCCGGCTTTACGTATACTGTATCTCTAGTGGGGGTGGGATAAGGAGAATCAGCATCCAATTTAAAATCAGATATGATAAACAAATGATCCCAAAGCTTGTGCTTATAATCCTCCATATCTCTTAGCTGAGGATTGAGGTTGCCCATCAAAGTAATGAGTGCTTGTACCAACACAGTTCTTCTTTCACGGTTGGGTTCGTTTACTGCATACTGAACCATTTTCTGCACATTTCTACCATACTCAGAAATCTGCATGAAGTCTCGTTCGGTATTGTATTCAGGTAATACGTTTCTTCCCATAATTTTATTGCTATTAATCAAATCGGTGTGCTGTTTTGTATAATTCTTCAGGTGGCAGATTTTTAAAATATTCATAGGTAATTTTAAGGCCTTCTGCCCTACTTACCTTTGGCTCCCAACCTAACAATTTTCTGGCTAAAGTGATATCAGGTTGTCTTTGCTTTGGATCATCTTTGGGTAACGGTTTTTGAATGAGCTTCTGTTGTGTTCCGGTTAGTTTGATAATCTCTTCCCCAAACTGTTTGATGGTAATTTCATCAGGGTTTCCAATATTAACAGGTCCTGCGTAGTCACTCATTAAAAGTCGATATATTCCTTCAATTAAATCATCTACATAACAAAATGAGCGTGTTTGAGAACCATCTCCAAAAACGGTTAAGTCTTCGCCTCTCAAAGCTTGTCCAATAAATGCAGGCAATACCCTACCATCATTTAATCGCATTCTCGGACCGTAGGTATTGAATATACGTACAATTCTGGTTTCTACCCCATGATAAGTGTGATATGCCATAGTAATGGCCTCCTGAAATCTTTTGGCTTCATCATATACACCTCTTGGTCCTACGGGATTTACATTTCCCCAATATTCTTCTGTTTGTGGATGCACCAACGGATCACCATATACTTCTGATGTTGAAGCAACTAAAATGCGTGCGTTCTTTTCTTTGGCTAGTCCAAGACAATTGTGAGTACCCAACGAGCCAACTTTAAGCGTTTGAATGGGTATTTTTAAATAATCAATAGGGCTAGCAGGCGAAGCAAAATGCAAGATATAATCCAATTTTCCGGGCACATGAATAAATTTGCTTACATCATGATTATAGAACTCAAACTCTTTCAGCTTAAGCAAATGCTCAATATTTTTCATATCGCCCGTAATGAGATTATCCATCCCAATTACATCGTATCCTTCTTTGATAAATCGATCACATAGGTGCGAGCCTAAAAAGCCTGCAGCTCCTGTAATAAGTATTCGTTTTCTTTCCATTTATATTATTTGAAAAGTAAAAAACCAAAATAAAATCGGTTTTAGTAAATTATTTCGTTGTATTAATTCCTATGCAATAATAGGTAAAACCCAATTCTTTCATCTCGTCTAACTCGTAGATATTCCTACCGTCAAAAATGGTTTTGGTCTTTAACAGTTTTGTCATTACATTGAAATTTGGCGAACGAAACTCAGGCCATTCAGTTGCTACAATCAAGGCATCCGCATCAATCAACGCATCATTCTGATCTTTGGCATACGTGATTTGATCGCCTAAAACCTTTTGTGTTTCATGCATGGCCACCGGATCGTAAGCCTTTACGTTTGCTCCGGCTTTTAATAACGACTCAATAATTACCAAAGAGGGAGCCTCACGCATGTCATCTGTTTTGGGCTTAAACGAAAGACCCCAAACGGCAAATAACTTACCTTTAATTTCTCCTCCGTAATGTTTCATGATTTTATTAAAAATCACTACTTTTTGGTCGTTATTTACATCTTCAACCGCTTGCAAAATTCGCATTTGGTGCCCATTGTCTTCAGCTGTTTTTACCAATGCTTTCACATCTTTTGGAAAACAAGAACCTCCATATCCAATTCCTGGATAAATAAATTTATTTCCAATTCGTGGGTCACTGCCAATTCCTTTTCTTACCAAGTTTACATCTGCACCCATAATTTCGCAAAGGTTGGCAATGTCATTCATGAAACTTATTTTAGTTGCAAGCATCGCATTTGCTGCATACTTAGTCATTTCTGCAGACGGAATATCCATAAAAATAATTGGATGATTATTGAGTGTAAACGGCTTGTACAGTTTGCGCATCAACTCTTCTGCTTTTTTTGTTTCTACCCCAACTACTATCCTATCCGGCTTCAGAAAATCTTCAACGGCTGCCCCTTCTTTTAAAAATTCAGGGTTTGATGCTACATCAAAAATAATTCTGGAACTGCGCCTATCCAATTCTTCCTGAACAGCTGCCTTGACTTTTTTGGCTGTTCCAACTGGCACGGTGCTTTTGGTAACTACTACAATATAATCGTCAATATGTTGTCCTACCTCACGTGCCACGCCAATTACATATTTTAAATCAGCACTTCCGTCTTCACCTGGAGGTGTACCCACAGCAATAAAGGCGATATCGCATCCTTTCACACTTTCTGCAAGACTTGTAGAAAAATGAAGACGGCCTGAATCTACATTACGGCTTACCAACTCTTCCAAACCCGGCTCATAAATAGGCAAAATGCCCTTTTTCAGGTTCTCAATTTTGATTGTATCAATATCAATACAGGTAACATCTATACCTACTTCGGCCAAACAGGTTCCGGTAACTAATCCAACATACCCTGTTCCAATTACAGCAATTTTCATTTAATCTATAAATATAAGGATTTGCGCAATTATACAGCTATTATCTTAATTACATTTCATAAAAATAATCAATTATCTACATTTGAAGCAATGCAAAGACTTATAATCGGATTATTATGCTTGGTTTCATTCCAAAATCTATTTGCTCAAAAGAGAAAAACTGAGGTTAAATATAATGAAGCGGGCAACCGCATTTTTAGCTTTCAGGCGAGTTATACATTTTTGAGTCCATCGGGAGATTTGGGGAAAAGATTTGGTTTGATTAATCAAGTAAGTGGAGGCTTAAATTACAAAAGTAGAACAAATTGGCTTTTGGGATTTGAAGTAGGATATCAGTTTGGAAGTGATATCAAAGAGATTGGAGTATTAGATAACCTTGCAAACAGTGGTGGATTTATTAGCAACAACACCGGCACTATGGCAAATTTTGCTGTAAGCCAAAGAGGCTTATGTTATTTTGCTCAAATTGGCAAAATCATCCCCGTTAGTAAAAACAATAGTAACTCGGGAGTTTTATTTAATATCGGATTTGGTCATTACACCCATAAAATACACATCTCCATTCCTTCAAATGATATTGCTTCCTTATCGCCTGAATTAATTAAAGGATATGACCGCATGACTGGAGGATTTGCGCTTCAGCAAATGATTGGTTACCAATTTTACAGCCACAACAGGTTTTATAACTTTTTTATAGCAGCCTATGCTATGCAGGCATTTACTGAAAGTTATCGAAAATACAATTATGACCTCATGGATTATGATACTGGTCAAAGAATGGATTTGGCATTTGGCTTTAAATTGGGATGGATGATTCCTATTTATTTGAGTGGTGGTAAAAATGAGGAGTTTACATACTAAAAGATGATAAATCCATTAAGTTATTTATTGTATGTCTTAGGCACGAATCTATACTTCTTAATTATCCATTTTGCTGCTTTATTTAACCACAAAGCCAAACTAGGTATTGAAGGGCGTAATCAAATTTTTAAGAAAATAAGAAAAAGTTTAAAATCCGAATCGAGAAAATCATATTGGTTTCATTGCGCATCGTTAGGCGAGTTTGAGCAAGCCCGACCTATCATTGAAAAGCTAAAAGCCAAAAAATCGGAGGTGGCTATCATCATCACTTTCTTCTCCCCTTCTGGTTATGAAATCAAAAAAAATTACAATGGTGCTGATTATATATTCTATTTACCATTTGACACCAGATCAAACGCAGAAAGGTTTATAAACCTGATAAAACCTGAAAAAGTATTTTTTATTAAGTATGAATTTTGGTACCATTATATTAATACATTAAATAAACTAAACATACCTACATATCTGGTTGCAGCGCATTTTACACAAAATCAAATTTTCTTTAAGTGGTACGGTGGTTTCTATCGCGATATCCTACACAAATTCACCTTCATTTTCACTCAATTTAATGAAGATGTTTCATTGCTCAAAAGTTTTGGCATTGAGCATGTCCAATTTACTGGGGACCCAAGATTTGATAGGGTATATGAAAATGCCAAACACCCTAAAGAAATACCTTTGATTGCATCATTTTGTCATGGCAAAAAGGTAATTATCTTAGGCAGTTCTTATCAACAAGAAGAGGAAATGATGGCAACATGCATTGGGTCTTTGTCGCAAGATACATGCGTGGTGGTTGCTCCTCATGAAGTTAGTCAAAATAGACTTGCTGAAATAGAATCGAGTTTTTCAAAAGTCGCTTGTTGCAGGTTATCAAACTACAACACTGATATAAATTGTCGAATACTAATTATTGATAATATTGGTATGCTTTCAAATGCTTATCAATATGCCCATTTTGCTTTTGTGGGTGGTGGGTTTGGCACAAAAGGACTACACAACATACTTGAACCTTTGGCGATGGGTTGCTTTGTTATAACAGGACCAAATAATCACCTTAAATTTCCTGAAATAAAAATGGCAATTTCAGCTAAAGCGGCAGCAATTGTAGATGACCCTGCGCAACTAATGGTTTCAATAAAAGAGTTGGCTTCAACTTTAAATACAAAGAAAAAATTTAGCCAATCGCAGCGTTTTATTGAAAATAATATTGGCGCCACAGAAAAAATACTGCTAATTATATCAAAATAACGTCCATTTATACTTAATTAAGTGGTAAAAAAGTGTCTACTTTTGTAGAACACGAAGTTAAATTTCAATTAATAGTAATTTTTTTATATCTGATTATCAATACATTAAAAATGTTGTCAATTTGTTTGTATTATACAAGTTGCTTTTTAACAAGATAAATGGCTGATATTTGTGTATAAGTTTAACAATTTAAAACACACAGTTATGAAAATCTTTATTAAAATTTTAACAGCATTGGTAATTGGATCATCACTTACCTCTTGTAACACAACTCCTTATGCAGATGTTCAATTATCATCAAGTAAGGTAAAAGCCGGCCAGCCTATCGAAATCACGAATAAATCATTGAATTGCGATATCTCAATGATTGTGTTGGGTGGCGAAGGGGTTTACAACAACTATATAAGGGTTGGCAAGGATTTTGAAGTAACTGATCAAAATTTTGTATTTACCTATGCAAAACCAGGAAAATACACAATCATGGTTATTGCTGAAAACTCAAAATCAATGAATGGAACAAACTATGCTTCAAAAGAAAAAGTTATTGAAGTATTACCCGAGTAGCAACTAACTAAATTCATACTGTAGACTATACAAATACAAGCCCGTGCTTCTTGGTACGGGCTTATTTTTTGCCCAATAAAGAAGACAATCCTCCCGGTAATATGGTATTCATCATCGCCTGCATCTCTGATTCTGCAACATTTTCTGCATATTGAAGTGCCTGCTCAATTGCTACAAGTAGTAAATCCTGAAGTTCTTCTTTTCTTTCTGGCATCATTAACTCATCCGCTATGATAACCTCCTTTATTTTTCTGTTCCCATTGGCTACAACTCTTACAATTCCTCCATTAGCAATCCCTTCGAGGGTTATTGCTTCTAAGCGTTGCTTTATTTCTTCTGCTTGTTTTTGAGCTTCTACTAGTTTTCCAAACATGTTTTTCTATTTTAAATTGTTTCGTAAATAATGAGTCCTGTACGAATTTTAGGCTCAATCCATGTTGACTTTGGTGGCATAATCATATTATGTTCAGCAATGCTTACCACTTCGTCAATAGATGTTTTATACAACGTAATGGCCAAATCAAATTCCTTATGATCAATCATTTGTTGGATGGTTCCAATTCCTTTGGTTCCATCAATGAAAGCAATACGTTTATCTGTTTTGCTGTCATTAATTTCAAATATGCGCTTGAGTATAAATTCTTCTACGATACTTACATCAAGGTTATTTAAAATGCCTTCAAGACTCGTTAAAACATCTGTTTTAGGTTTAAGCAAATATGCCTTTTTATTAAAGTAAATTCCAAACTCTTTAGGCTTCAATGGTTGTACGGGCAAATCACCACTAGGGATTACATCAAAATAATGCGCAATATGCTCCATAAAATGACTGTCGTAAACAAATGCATCCTTTACTAGCCTATGGTATTCGTAAATATGCAATTTTGAGAATGGGATAAGACATACCGGAAAATATTTATGCGCAGCATCTGCCCTATTCTGATTGGCAGTCATTTTGCTATACGCACAGGCACCTGCACTTCGGTGATGACCATCAGCTATATACAGTTTATTAATTCGATCAAATTCTTGATTCACTAATTTTATATCGTTGCTATCTTTTACAACCCAAACATTGTGCTTTAGCTGATCCGGGCTAATAAAATTATATTCCGGTTCATGATTTTCGATATATAAATCGACAAGCGCATTTATCTGATCTGAATCTTTGTAGGTCAACAATACAGGATTTCCCAATTGTTTAAACCAATTGATATGATCTGCTACTTCGTTTTGCTTTTCGGTTAACGTATTTTCGTGTTTGAGTATATTGTTATTTTCATAATCATCAACCGAGGCAGCACCTATTATGCCTGTGTAGGCATTGCTGCCTTTTATGACCCTATATATATAAAATGCTTCCTGATTCTCTTTAATCAAAAAACCTTCCCGTTTAAATTTTTCGAGATAATCAAGCCCGAGTGGAAAATGCTTTTCAGGACTTTTCTTTTCGTCTTTAAAATGTAGATAAGGCTTAACTATATGTAAATAGCTATATGGATTTGTGGCCAACTCTTCATGTGATTTATCTCTGCTTGTAGAGTCGTAAGATGGGGCTGAAACTAGTGCTACTTTATCTTTTGAAGGACGCAAAGCCCTGAACGGTTTGATAATTGCCATGAGCTTCGGACTTTATTTCTTAAAGAACTCCATTACCTTTTCAGATAATTCAATGCCAATTCTGGCTTGAGCTTCTACTGTGCTGCCACCAATATGCGGACTAAGTGACACATTTGGATGGGTAAGTATCTCTTTATATACCGGAGGTTCTTTTTCGAAAACATCCAATCCTGCAAATCCTACTCGGCCTGAATTTAATGCTGCAAGCAAGTCGGTCTCGCTTATTACCCCACCTCGGGAACAATTAATTAGGCCTACGCCCGTTTTCATCTTTGCGATAACAGCTGCATCTATAATGGCTTTATCGCCTTCGTTAAAAGGCACATGAAATGTTATAAAATCAGCATGCAGAATAACCGACTCTTCATTAACTGTTTGAATAGCCACTTTAATACGAGAGTTTAATCCCAATGCCGGCAAATCAAGACTTAAATCAACTTTCTCTACATAAGGATCAAATGCCAGTACCTTCATACCTAACCCAATCGCTATTTTTGCCACTTCCTGACCTATTCTGCCAAATCCATACACACCCATTGTTTTTCCTTTGAGCTCAATTCCTGCTGAAGCTGCTTTTTTAAGATTTGCAAATTCTTCATTCCCTTTTTCGGGCATTACCCTATTGGTTATTTGCAGGAGGCGGATACCTGTAAAAATGTGAGCAAAAACCAATTCAGCAACTGAAGATGAAGAAGATGCAGGTGTATTCACAACTGCAATTCCTTTATTCTTTGCATAAGCAACATCTATATTGTCCATCCCTACTCCTCCTCTGCCAATAAGTTTCAAATTAGGACAGGCATCAATAATGTCCTTTCTTACTTTGGTAGCACTTCGTACCAAAATGGCATCAAAATTATTTAACTCAGTTGCTAAGTTTTCTTGCGCAATTTTTTCTGTTACCACGGTAAATCCTGCATCTTCAAGCATTTTCTTACCGATTGCATCTATGCCATCATTTGCTAATATTCTTATCATTAATTTTGGTAATTATTATTGTTTAATACCCATTTTCAATTTCTCAAATTCCTGCATTGAACCAATAAGAGCTTGAACGCTTTCAAGTTCGAGTGCATTGTATAAGCTTGCTCTTAATCCACCAACCGATCGATGACCTTTCAAACCACTAAGATTTTTTTCTTTGCAATATTTCAGAAATTCGTCTTCTAAATCTGAATTGGTAAGTACAAAATTAACATTCATTCTACTTCTGTCTTCTTTTGCAACGGTTCCAGTAAACAATGAGTTTCTATCTATTTCAGCATACAATAAATCAGCCTTTTCTTTGTTTCGTTTTTCCATGTTCTCCAAGCCAATTCCTTTAATCCATCTCAGTGTTTGCATACAAACATATATTGCAAATACACTTGGCGTATTATACATGCTTCCATTTTCAACGTGTATTTTGTAATCAAGCATGGTAGGTATTTTTCTTGCTGCACGTTTTTCCAGAAATGACTTTTTCACAATGACCAATGTTGTTCCTGCAGGCCCCATATTTTTTTGAGCCCCGGCATAAATCATATCAAACTTTGTGGCATCAAACGGCCTACTGAATATATCTGAACTCATATCACAAACCAATGGCACATTACCGGTTTCAGGAAATTCAAACATCTCGGTGCCGTATATGGTATTGTTGCTGGTGCAGTGAAAGTATTTTGCATCATTAGGAATTGTGTAACCTTTGGGTATATAATTAAAGTTTTTGTCTTCGCTTGACGCTACCACATCTACATTTCCAATCATCTTTGCCTCCTTAATTGCCCTAGATGCCCAAACTCCTGTATTGACATATGCTGCTTTATCTTGGTCTCCTAACCAATACATTGGTATCATATCAAACTGTAGGCTTGCTCCACCTTGTAAGAAAAGTACTGCATAATCATCATTCAGATTCAATATTTCTTTTACCAGCTTACAAGCTTCATCAACTACAGCCTCAAACTCTTTCCCTCTGTGTGAAACTTCTATCAATGATAGTCCGGTGCCTTCGAAATTTTTAAGCGCTTCAATGCTTGCATCTATTGCTGACTTTGGAAGAATTGCAGGACCGGCTGAGAAATTATGTATTTTGGTCATATCTTATTGCTTATTATTTATCTGCGAAGTAAATTTATTCAAACACTATTTTAGCAATAAAATTAATAAATTTGTAAACGTGCAAAAAAATCAAACATTACCATTCGTAATCTATTTATTGTTGCTTATGCCTTCATTTGTATTTGGGCAAAGGCGTATAAAAGAGATTGACCCCAAGCGTGACGAGCAACAACAAGAAGTAAAAAATTATGAAACTTCTGATTGGCGTGATCGGGTTATGTTTGGTGGTAATTTTTGGATAAGCTTTTGGGGAAATGCCGGTTCTCTTTTAATGCAACCTCAAGTTGCATACAAATTATCTGATAGAAATACAGCAGGCTTAGGTGTTACGTATATGTATTGGTCGCAAAACTATCAATTACAAAACGGGACTACCCAAAAAATATCAGACAATGCATGGGGGTTCAACATTTTCGACCGCATGCGTTTACTTGGACCCATATTTGCTCATTCTGAATTTGCAACATTAAATTTTAACTCCTACAATTATTTTGGCGATACGAAACGTATTTGGAGTAACTCCTTATATTTAGGTGGTGGATACGGTGGGTCAAAATCCGGAAGAGGGGCATATATGTTGGTTTTATACGATATGCTGTGGCGCGCCTATGATGGCTCCAATCCGGGCGCGTTCAATACAAGTTTTTACCCTAGTCCTTGGGTTATTCGTATGGGTGTATTTTTTTAATTGCCCATCAATTTGTAGATGAATGCCAATAACAAAGAGGGCTTAAATATTATCGTAAAAAGCATCCCATAAATTGCTCCGTATAAATGGGCATTGTGATCAATATTATCTGTTCCTTTATTTGACATGTAATATGAGTAAATTAAATATCCAACTCCTAATATAATTCCCGGAATCCCAATCAAGCCATATAAATACAATGGTCTGTAAGGATCGAATAAGATACTCACAAAAACAACTGCCGAAACTGCTCCCGAAGCTCCAACAGATTGAAATGCAACATTTCTTTGATGCTTATAATACGAAAATACATTGGCTGCAGCTACTGAAGAGACGTATAATAATAGAAAAACAAAAGTTGCTTTTGACCCGAAAATAAAAAAATAGTATCGCTCAACAGCCAAGCCAAAAGAATACAATACAAACATATTGATAAACAAATGGAAATAGTCGCCATGTAATAATGCAGCAGTAAAAAATCTCCAGTATTGTTTGCGATAGCTAATTTCATAAGGACTAAAAGTTAGTTTTGAAAAAATATCGGTTCGTGAAAACGAAATTAAACTTACGGCAACCGTTATTATGATAATATAAATGGTAATTGACATCGAGCAAATATGATAAAAATTGGTATGCTATCCGACACACATGGATATTTACCCAAAAAGGTTAAGCTATTTTTGCAGGAATGTGATGAAATTTGGCATGCCGGAGATTGGGGAGATATTAAACTTATTCAAGAACTCAGGGCAATCAAACCTATGCGAGGAGTATGGGGCAATATTGATGGCCAGAAAATAAGGAGTGAAGTACCTGAAATTAACCAATTTAAAATAGAAAATATAAACGTATGCATGTTGCATATTGGAGGCTATCCTGAAAAGTATAGTTCTCAATTCAGAAAAATTTTACAATCAGCAAAACCTGACCTTATGATATGTGGACATTCACATATATTGAAGGTTATGAAAGATACTACCAATAACCTGCTACACATCAATCCTGGCGCAGCCGGCATACACGGATTCCATCAAAAAATAACCGCTATTCGGTTGAAAATATCTGGCTCAAACTTCTCAGATTTGGAAGTGTTTGAGATGCCAAAATTTTCAAATGATGCAACTGAATAAAAAATGCATTTGACTTATTGTTATTCTTGGTTATTTTAGCCGTTCGAAATTATATTCAACATGAAGAAATTAATTTATACTTGCGCTTGTTTGTTGTCATTAAACGCTGTTTGGGCACAAACTGAAACCATGCCATGTGGCACAGATGAAAACCACAAAGCATATTTAAATCAAAATCCCGAAGCAAAAAAGCAAGTAGATGCATATAACAATGCATTTATGCAATACATGCAAACTTTAGATTTATCAAAATTTAAAGTTCAGGGGCGAGAAAAAACTAGTGCACCTGTTTACCTGATCCCTGTTGTTTTTCATATTCTTCATAATAATGGTTCTGAAAATATTTCTGACCAACGTGTAAGAGATGAAATAACTATATTGAATGAGAACTTTAGGGCAAACAGTCGATTCAGAGACCGTATTCGACCAATTTTTGAAGATATTGAAGCTGATGCACAAATAGAATTTCGTTTGGCAAAATTTGACCCTAAGGGTATGCCAACAAATGGAATCGAACGCATTTACATTGGATCGTTAGCCAACAAAGCCAACGACAATGTAAAGTTTAACAGTTGGGACAATAGCCGCTACCTCAATGTTTGGGTGGCAGGCAGTATCCAATCAAACTCTCCTTTCCCTGTTGGAGGGTATGCTTATTTTCCAAATTCTTATCCGAGTGCTAAAGTTGACGGCCCTATTGTTTTAGCAAGTACTGTTGGTAATATTAACTCTCCAGACCCTTTTGATTATAACACTGTAGGTCACGAAATTGGCCACTATCTTGGCTTAGCTCACCCTTTTCAAGGCTCAGAAATAGATACATGCTCTTTAGATGGTGATTTCTTATTTGATACTCCTCCAACATTCTTTACACCAGGAGTAGGAAGATTTGCGGGCATATCTACCAGAAACTTTTGCAACAAACCTGATTCTAATACATGCAACACCGATAACCCCGACTTACCAGATCAATTTGAAAACTTTATGGATTATTTTTCGGGAGCATGTGCCAACAATATGTTTACGTTAGGCCAAGCAGCACGTATGCAGTTTACACTTAACAGCTACCGCAGGGCTTTATGGCAAGATGCAAACTTACTTGCAACAGGTATTAAATATGACACGTTTGACAGCAAGCCAATTCCTGTTCCAGCATTTAATATGGCCAACAACCAAAGCCTTAGCGAAACTAGGGTTTGCGTTGGCAACTCTGTAACCTTCCGCGATGGTTCTTGGAATGCTACTATTACCGCTTGGGAATGGAATTTTGGTGAAGGTGCAACCCCTGCAACTTTTACAGGTCAATTTCCTCCTGCTGTTACATATGGTACTCCTGGCGACAAAACCATTTCACTAAAGGTTACCGGTGCAAACGGTTCAAACACGTTAGTAGCTGAAAACTACTTGCATGTTGAAGGTCCTGCTGAGTCATTAAAACGCGTGGCATACGCACCTGATTGGGATTATCAAAATAATTATTTAGACGAAGGTTGGTTTTTTGAGAACGAAGTAAAAACCACTACAAATCCATGGACAAGGGTTTCAGGAACGCAATATGATGGTGTTTCTAGTTTAAGATTAAATGCTAGATCACTTAGCCGTTTCTTTAGATATTCATTGGTTTCGCCTTCATTTGATTTAACTGGTGCAACGAATCCTTATTTTGAATTTTATTATGCATTTGCTCCGAATCTTACATCCATCCCTACCAATACAGGTAATACTACAGGCGATTCTCAAGATGGACTGTTTGTATTTGTATCAACTGATTGTGGACGTACATGGACTCAACGCTTTTTTGCGGGTGGAAACCCAACTGCTACCGTTCAAAATAAGATTAATCCTTTATCAACATTAACAGTTAACCCTTCTACCCAAACTACCGGAGTACAAAGTTCAGTAGACTTTAGACCAAGCGGACCGGCACAATGGAAGTTAATTCGCATACAAGGCACTAGTAGTGTTCCCGCTCAAAATAATGTTCGCTTTAAAGTATCATTTAATGCTGCGGGTGGAAATCATCTATATATAGATAACATGAAAGTTGGTTTTGTTACCAATGTTAGTGAAATATCTAAATCTAATCTGGCATTAAATGTGTATCCAAATCCATTTGGAGAAAGCGCCAAATTGACTTATGAATTGGCCATCCCTACACACGTAAATATTGAACTCTATGATATTATGGGTCGTAAAGTTTCTGATGTTTTAAATGAAAATCAAGTAGCAGGTAGCCAAGAAGTAATGATAAATAAGGCAAATTTGAATTTGTCTAAAGGAATGTATATTATCAGAATCACTTTAGGTAATGAGTCTGTTTATACTGAAAAATTAATGGTGGAATAATTTTAACATTTCTAATTTAAAAAAGGCTGCCCTTAAAGCAGCCTTTTTATTGAGCATAAATTGAAACCACATAAATCTATACTCCTATTTTCATTAGGTTTTCTTCTGATACTTACGGGATGTAACAAACGTTACTGGTACAGACAAAAAGTTTCGTTGCCTTTTTCAAAACCTAAGCCATACAAAGGAACCGTATGGGTAGAATTTAGTAATAAAACAGCTGATTATTTAAACGGCAACTACGAGCAACCTGTATTAAATACTGCCTATAAAGAGTTCAAGCGAATTGGTTTAACAAAAAAAGAAGCTGTTGAAGCTGATTATAAATTCCGAATAAATATATATCTCGATTCATCAATTACTGGTCGACCTTCACCACACAGCATATCCAGAATCCGGTTTTATAAAAGCAAAGCCTTAAATCTCGAGTATGAGTTTGTACATATCAAAACAGGCAAGGTAATTAGAAGATTTAATGAAGACATTTACTTCTTTGGTGACGAATACCGAGATATTGGCAGGTGTACGCATATGGTAAAATATGCTGTCAAAGCTCTGCGTGACGATAAATAAATCGTAACAAAATTCTAGTGGGCGAAAAACATAAAAAAACCGGATAGTTGCCTATCCGGTTTTTCTCCTATTAGATTAGAATTGGATGTTAAACCTCTTCTCTTTTTGCTTTTGATGCCATTAGCAGATCAAACTCTTCCTGCGATCCAACGATTAATTTTTCGTAATCACGCATTCCGGTTCCTGCTGGAATTAAATGTCCAACAATTACGTTTTCTTTCAATCCTGACATGTTATCAATTTTTCCTGATATAGCTGCTTCATTTAACACTTTGGTTGTTTCCTGGAATGACGCTGCACTCATGAAACTATGTGTACCTAATGATGCACGTGTTATACCTTGAATAATTTGACTTCCGGTTGCCGGTACTGCGTCACGAACTTGAACCAATCGTTTATCCTGACGTTTTAGCATCGAGTTTTCATCACGAAGTTTACGTACATGTACGATTTGACCCACCTTAAGATTAGCCGAATCTCCGGCATCGATAACAATTTTCTTGTCATAAATCCAGTCATTGGTCAGCTTAAAGTTCCATTTATCTACGTTCTCATTCTCTAATAATAAGGTATCACCTGCATCTTCTACCTCTAACTTTTGCATCATTTGGCGTACAATAACCTCGATGTGTTTGTCATTGATTTTTACACCTTGCAAACGATATACTTCTTGAATTCCATTACTGATATAACGCTGAACTGCTAAAGGCCCTTCAATTCTCAAAATATCCTGTGGGCTGATTGAACCATCTGATAAAGGCATACCTGCTTTTACGAAATCATTTTCTTGAACAAGGATGTGCTTCGATAATGCAACAAGGTATTTCTTCTGTTCACCATCTCTAGATGTAATAACGATTTCACGGTTACCACGTTTGATACCTCCAAAAGATACTACTCCGTCAATTTCCGTAACTACTGCAGGGTTAGAAGGATTTCTCGCCTCAAACAATTCCGTTACACGTGGAAGTCCACCTGTGATATCTCTTGTTTTACCAACAATGCGAGGAATTTTTACAATAACCTCACCTGCTTTTACATCATCTCTATTTTCAACCATGATGTGAGAGCCTACCGGTAAGTTGTATTCTTTTAATGTGTTTCCTTTTTTGTCTGCAACAAAGATTGAAGGAATCTTGGTTTTATCTTTAGATTCAATAATCACTTTCTCTTTGTGCCCTGTTTGCTCATCAGATTCTTCTTTGAACGTGATATTTTCAATCATATTCTCAAAACGAACCTCTCCTGCAAACTCAGAAATGATTACCGCATTGTATGGATCCCAACTAAACAACTTCTCTCCTTTTGGTACTTTTTGGCCGTTTTTAGCGAATAAGTGAGCGCCATAAGGAATATTAACTGTAATAATTGGTTGACGCGTGGTTTCATCCAAGATACGAATTTCACCTTGACGACCCAATACTACATCAATCTTACCTTCTTCTGATTTCATTTCAGTAGTACGAATTTCTTCAAACTCCAAAATACCACCAAACTTAGCGGTCATTTGCGATTCAGATGCAATATTGGAAGCAGTACCACCCACGTGGAAAGTACGAAGCGTAAGCTGAGTTCCAGGTTCACCGATAGATTGTGCTGCAATTACACCTACTGTATCTCCACGTTGAGCTAAGCGACCTGTTGCAAGGTTACGTCCATAACATTTTGCACAAACACCGTAGCGAGTTTCGCAAGTCAATACCGAACGTAGTTCAATAGTTTCTATTGGTGACTTATCTATTTTAGTTGCAATTTCTTCTGTTATCTCGTCTCCGGCATGCAATAAAAATTCATTTGTCAATGGATCGTATATATCATGTAAACTCACACGCCCTAAAATACGTTCGTATAATGACTCAACAATTTCTTCATTGTCTTTAAGAGCTGATACAGGAATACCACGAAGTGTTCCACAATCTTCTTCATTAATAATTACATCTTGTGCAACATCATGAAGCCTACGTGTTAGGTAACCCGCATCGGCTGTTTTAAGAGCTGTATCTGCAAGACCTTTACGCGCACCGTGTGTAGAAATGAAATACTCGATAACGGAAAGTCCTTCTTTAAAGTTTGATAAAATTGGATTCTCGATAATCTCTCCAGTTCCTCCTGAAAGGTTTTTCTGAGGTTTTGCCATCAAGCCCCTCATTCCACCCAACTGGCGAATTTGCTCTTTAGAACCACGGGCTCCAGAATCAAGCATCATGTAAATTGGATTAAATCCTTGCTCATCTTCTTTCAATTGCTTCAACAAGGTATCAGCCAAACGTGAGTTGATACGTGTCCAGATGTCAATAACCTGGTTGTAACGCTCATTATTGGTAATAAATCCATTATTATAATTGCTCCAGATTTCTTCCACTTCATCCATTGCTTGCTTCACAAATTTTTCCTTTTCTTTAGGAATCATAACGTAAGACAAGTTGAACGACAAACCTCCGCGGAATGCGTATTGAAATCCTAAGTGTTTGATATCATCAAGGAATTTGGCACACTGATCCATGCCACATACTTTAATTACATCACCAATAATGTCACGTAGGTTTTTCTTCGTTAACAATTCATTGATATAACCATATGTAGGCGGAACAACCTGGTTAAATAATATCTTACCAAGTGTAGTGTCAATTATTTTCGAAACAAGTTGACCCTCTTCACGAACAGTTACACGACATTTCACATGTGCATGTAATTCTACTCTTTTCTCATTGTATGCAATAATTGCTTCTTCTGACGAATAGAATACCAATCCTTCACCTTTTACAGCACGTTCTGGAGTTGACTTACGTCCTTTAGTAACGTAGTATAAACCAAGAACCATGTCTTGAGAAGGAACAGCAATTGGAGAACCGTTTGCAGGATTCAGGATATTGTGTGAAGCCAACATTAACAATTGCGCTTCAAGAATGGCTGCATTACCAAGAGGTACGTGCACAGCCATCTGGTCACCGTCAAAATCCGCGTTAAAACCTGTACATACCAAAGGATGAAGTTGTATCGCTTTTCCTTCAACTAATTTTGGTTGAAAAGATTGGATTCCCAAACGGTGAAGTGTTGGTGCACGGTTAAGCAATACCGGATGTCCTTTCAAAATATTTTCAAGAATATCCCAAATAATTGGCTCTTTTCTATCTACTAATTTCTTAGCTGATTTTACAGTTTTTACGATACCGCGCTCAAGAAGTTTTCGTATGATAAATGGTTTGAACAATTCAGCAGCCATGTTTTTAGGCAAACCACACTCATGCAATTTGAGTTGAGGGCCTACAACAATTACCGAACGACCGGAATAGTCAACACGCTTTCCAAGTAAGTTTTGGCGAAAACGACCTTGTTTACCTTTAAGCATATCACTTAAAGATTTTAACGGACGGTTTCCTTCTGTTTTCACAGCACTTACGCGTCTTGTGTTGTCAAACAAGGAATCAACAGCCTCCTGAAGCATACGCTTTTCGTTACGTAAAATCACTTCAGGTGCTTTAATTTCTACCAATCGCTTTAGGCGATTATTACGAATGATTACCCTGCGGTATAAATCATTCAAATCAGAGGTAGCAAAACGTCCGCCTTCTAATGGAACGAGTGGGCGCAACTCAGGTGGTATTACCGGAAGTATCTTCACTACCATCCATTCAGGTCGGTTATCACCATTTTCCTGAGAAGAACGGAACGATTCAATCACCTTCAAGCGCTTTAATGCTTCATTCTTTCTTTGTTGAGACGTTTCGTTACTTGCCTTATTTCTTAAGTCATAAGAAAGTGTATCCAAATTGATTCTTGAAAGTAAGAACCAAAGTGCATCACCACCCATTTTTGCGATGAATTTATTTGGATCGTTATCATCCAAATATTGATTTTCTTTTGGTAAAGAATCCAATATATCTAGGTATTCTTCTTCCGTCAATAAATCATTGTTTGAAATACCATCTGCTTGTTTAATACCTGGCTGGCATACGATGTAACGCTCATAGTAAACTACCATATCAAGTTTCTTGGTAGGCACACCTAACAAGTAACCGATTTTATTTGGCAAAGAGCGGAAATACCAGATATGCGCAACCGGAACAATTAGATTGATGTGTCCAATTCGTTCGCGTCTTACTTTTTTCTCGGTTACTTCAACACCGCAACGGTCGCACACGATACCTTTATATCGAATACGTTTGTATTTACCGCAATGGCATTCATAATCCTTGATAGGACCAAAAATGCGCTCGCAAAACAAACCTCCCATTTCAGGCTTAAATGAACGATAATTAATCGTTTCCGGCTTTGTTACTTCACCATGAGAACGTTGAAGAATTGACTCAGGTGAGGCTAATCCAATACGAATTCTGGTAAAGTTACTTTTTAGTTTGATATCTTTTTTAGACATATAATGCGGTGTAATTATTCAAGTGTAACATCAAGGCCAAGACCTCTTAATTCGTGAACCAATACGTTAAATGACTCAGGGATGCCCGGTTGTGGAAGGTTATCTCCTTTCACAATGGCTTCGTATGTTTTGGCACGACCCACGATATCATCTGACTTAATGGTTAATATTTCCTGTAAGATATTTGCAGCACCATAAGCTTCAAGTGCCCAAACCTCCATCTCTCCAAAACGCTGACCTCCAAATTGGGCTTTACCACCCAAAGGTTGTTGTGTAATAAGTGAGTATGGTCCAATAGAACGTGCGTGCATCTTATCATCAACCATGTGACCAAGTTTTAGCATGTAAATCACGCCAACGGTTACCGGTTGGTCAAAGCGTTCTCCGCTCAATCCATCATAAAGGTATGTTTTACCATATTCAGGAATACCTGCTTTGCGGCAATATTCAAGAACTTGTTCTTCTGAAGCACCGTCAAAAATTGGGGTGGCAAATTTAACTCCCATCTCAATACCTGCCCAACCCAAAACCGTTTCATAAATCTGACCTAAGTTCATACGGGAAGGAACGCCTAATGGGTTTAACACGATATCAACAGGAGTTCCGTCTTCCATAAATGGCAAGTCTTCATCACGAACAATTCGGGCTACGATACCCTTGTTTCCGTGACGACCGGCCATCTTATCACCAACTTTTAATTTACGTTTATTTGCAACATAAACTTTAGCTAACTTGAGTATACCGGTTGGTAGCTCATCACCAACTGTTACTGCAAATTCTTTGCGTTTAAAATCTGCTGATACCTCGTTGTGTCTGTTTTTGTAGTTGCTTAATATCTGTTTTACCAAATCATTTTTTTCCGCATCTGTAGTCCAGTTATTGGCATTGATGTGGGTATAATCTATTTCGGTAAGGTTCTTTAAAGTAAACTTAGTTCCTTTAGATATTAACTCTTCATTGTATACGTTAAATACACCTTGTGAAGTTTTTCCAGATAACACACTAAATAGTTTCTCCGCAAGCTCTACCTTTACTGCTTTTAAGTTCTTTTCATACTCATCTTGCAGCTTAGCTATTTTGGCTTTGTCATCTGCTTTCATTGCCTTATCTTTTTTAGTTCGGGCAAATAATTTTTTCTCGATAACAACACCTGTAGAGGATGGTGGTGCTTTAAGAGAAGCATCTTTAACATCGCCTGCTTTATCACCAAATATTGCTCTTAACAATTTTTCTTCCGGTGATGGCTCGGTTTCGCCTTTAGGAGTAATTTTACCAATTAAAATATCCCCTTCACTTACTTCACAACCAATACGAATCAATCCGTTCTCATCAAGATTCTTGGTTGCTTCTTCACTCACATTCGGACTAACATTTGTTAATTCTTCCTCCCCGCGTTTGGTATCCCTAACTTCAAGTTCAAATTCTGTTAAATAGATAGAGGTAAACACATCTTCTTTAACCACTTTTTCTGAAATTACGATAGCATCCTCAAAGTTATATCCTTGCCAAGGCATGAATGCTACTTTTAGGTTGCGGCCTAAAGCCAATTCTCCGCTTTCTGTAGAATATCCTTCAGTAAGTACCTGCCCCTTTACCACACGGTCGCCTTTCTTTACAATTGGCTTTTGGTTGACACATGTATTTTGGTTGGTTCTTCTGAACTTAATTAATTTATATGTTTTAGTATCTCCGCCAAAGCTAACAAGCATATCTGTTTCTGATTGCTCATAACGTATGGTGATACCATTTCCATCAACACTTTCAATGACCCCGTTACCTTCGGCAACAATCATTGAACGTGAATCACGAGCCACTTTGCTTTCCAAACCAGTTCCTACTACAGGGGCTTGTGGGCGAATAAGTGGTACAGCTTGACGTTGCATGTTTGAACCCATCAAGGCACGATTCGCATCATTGTGTTCTAAGAAAGGAATCATACTTGCTGCTATGGATACAATCTGATTTGGCGCAATGTCCATGAAATCGATTTTATCGGGATCAAGCATTGGGAAGTCTCCTTCAAATCTTGCTTTTACTTTAATATCTGAGAAGTTTCCTTTCTCGTCATATTTTGCATTTGATTGTGCAATGGTTTTTCCGTCCTCATCTTCTGCACTTAGGTAAGTAACAGGTTCTGTTAAAGCTACCTTTCCATCATTAACTTTAAGATATGGGGTTTCAATAAAGCCCATGCTGTTTATCTTGGCGTGCACACACAATGATGATATCAAACCAATATTTGGACCTTCAGGTGTTTCAATAGTACACAAACGACCATAATGAGTATAGTGTACATCTCGCACCTCAAAACCTGCACGGTCACGGCTCAAACCACCTGGCCCGAGTGCCGACATCCTTCTTTTGTGGGTAATTTCTGCCAATGGATTGGTTTGATCCATGAACTGCGATAACTGGTTGGTTCCAAAGAATGAATTAATTACCGAAGAAAGTGTCTTCGCATTAATCAAATCAGCCGGTGTAAACACTTCATTATCCCGTATATTCATTCTTTCACGAATGGTACGAGCCATACGAGCCAAACCAACGCCAAATTGTGAATACAATTGTTCACCAACTGTACGCACACGCCTGTTACTTAGGTGATCAATATCATCCACGTCTGCACGTGAATTTGATAATTCAATCAGGTATTTTATGATGGCTACTATATCATCTTTCGTCAACACGCGAACCTCACTAGGTATGCCTTTGTTTAGTTTTCTGTTGATTCTGTAGCGACCTACTTCTCCTAAATCATAACGCTTATCAGAGAAAAATAATTTATCAATAATACCTCGCGCTGTTTCCTCATCTGGTGGATCAGCATTACGCAATTGACGATAAATATGCTCATGAGCTTCTTTACCACTGTTTGCAGTATCCTTTTGTAGGGTATTTAAAATTATAGCAAAATCATTCTGACTTGCTTCATTTTTATGCATGAGGATTGTTTTTACTTCGGCTTCAACAATCATATCTATATGATCATCTTCCAAAATCGTATCACGCTCAATAATCACCTCATTACGTTCGATGGATACTACCTCACCGGTATCTTCATCCACAAAATCTTCGAGCCATGTTTTAAGAACACGTGCGGCCAATTTTCGGCCAACAACTTTCTTAAGTCCTGATTTGCTTACCTTAATTTCTTCAGCAAGGTCAAACAGATTTAGGATTTCTTTATCTGTTTCAAATCCGATTGCACGAAGAAGCGTAGTAACTGGGAATTTTTTCTTACGGTCGATGTAAGCATACATTACGTTGTTTACATCAGT